>CAYQFH010000007.1:0-40512 GCA_964416755.1 uncultured Piscirickettsiaceae bacterium
CAGCACGCTTCTTCTCCAGAAACGCCTTCTGATCCTCATCCATGCAGTCACCACCCAACATGCCGATCTCTTTCAGGTGACACTCAATGCAGTCACCGATCTCGGCTACCAGCGAGGGCATATACTTCCCCCCTTTCTTGAAGTAACCACCACGAGGGTCAAATACCGAACGCAGCTCCTCCACCAGGAAGGTGACATCACCACCCTTGCGGAAGACCGCAGAGATGATTCGGGTCAGCGCCACGATCCACTGGAAGTGGTCCATATTCTTGGAGTTGATGAAGACCTCGAACGGACGACGGTGCTCATGGTCGGTTCCCTCATTCAATACCATGTCATTGATGGTGACATAGAGCGCGTGCTCGGAGAGTGGCGTTTTGATCTTGTAGGTGTTACCGACCAGGTGATCGGGACGCTCCAGCTTCTCGTGCATCTGAATCACATTGGAGAAGGGATCCTCTACCACCGGGGCCTCTTCTACCACCGCCTCTTCAACGGCGGCAGCCTCCTCTTTGGCCCCCACGCTGTAGCCGACAATCTTTTTCTGAATCTTGATACTCATAACGCTTTTTTCCTTAACTGTCGACAATCAGAATTTCCCGTAATAGCCTTCTTTGAGGGCATCGTAGAGGTTGGCTGCAGTGTGGGTCTCACCGTCATACTCGATCTCTTCATTCCCCTTCACCTCAATCGTGGAACCATCCTCCAGTTCAAACTGGTAAGTGGTATTCTCCAGATCTTCCTCCTTCACCAGCACGCCCTGGAACACCTCCGGGTTGAAGCGGAAGGTGGTACACCCCTTCAGCCCCTGCTCATAGGCGTAGAGGTAGACATCCTTGAACTCTTCGTAGTCGAAGTCGGTGGGGATGTTGACCGTCTTGGAGATGGAGGAGTCGATCCACTTCTGCGCCGCCGCCTGTACATCCACATGCGCCTTCGGACTGATGTTCTCCGAGGAGATGAAGTAGTCCGGCAGCTTGTTGGCCTCGTCCTCGGCAAACGGCTCCGCATCGGGATTGATCAGCTCACGGTAGGCGAGCAGCTCGTAGGAGAATACATCGACCTTCTCCTTGCTCTTCTTGCCTTCACGAATCACATTGCGCGAGTACATGTGTGAGAAGCTTGGCTCAATACCGTTACTGGCATTATTGGCCAGCGAGAGCGAGATGGTGCCAGTTGGCGCGATTGAGCTGTGGTGAGTGAAACGGCACCCTTTCTCCACCATCTGCGCAATCAACTCCGGCTCCTCCTGTGCCACCTGCTGCATGTAGCGACTGTACTTGGCGTGCAGCACCTTGCCGAGGATCTTGTCGCCAACACTCCAGCCATCGGCAATCATCTCCGGACGCTGGCGCACCATATCTTTGGTGATCTCGAACTCCTGCTCCATTACCGGCGCCGGGCCCTTCTCTTCGGCCAGCTCCAGACCGGTCTTCCAGCCGGTGATCGCCAGCTCTCTGGTCACCTGCTCGGTGAACTCCAGAGAATTGGGCGCTCCATACTCCATCCCCAGCATGGTCATGGTAGATCCGAGACCGAGGAAACCCATACCGTGACGGCGCTTGCTCATAATCTCGTTACGCTGCTGTTCCAGTGGCAGGCCGTTGATCTCGACCACGTTGTCGAGCATGCGGGTGAAGATTGCCACCGCCTTACGATAACCCTCCCAGTCAAATTCGGTGTTATCAGTGAATGGCTCCTTGACGAAGCGGGTCAGATTGATCGACCCCAGCAGGCAGGCACCATACGGAGGCAGCGGCTGCTCGCCACAAGGGTTGGTGGCACGCACCACCTCATCGAACCAGTTGTTGTTCATCTCGTTGACCTTGTCGATCAGGATAAAGCCCGGCTCGGCATAGTCATAGGTAGAGGACATAATCACATCCCACAGCCGCTGCGCACGGATGGTCTTGTAGACCTTGCAGGCCACCAGCCCCTGTTCGTTGGTGATCAGACCCGTGGGGTCGGCCCACTCACGCCACACCACCTGTTCGGAATTATTGAGATCCAGGTTCTCACTGTCGACCACCTTCTGACCCACCGGGAAAGCAAGCTTCCAGTCGGCGTCACTGCGCACCGCCTCCATGAACTCTTTAGTCACCAGCAAAGAGAGGTTGAACTGACGCAGCACCCCATCCTCACGCTTGGCGCGAATGAAGTCCATCACATCGGGGTGACCCACATCGAAGGTGGCCATCTGTGCACCACGACGACCTCCCGCCGAAGAGACGGTGAAGCACATCTTGTCATAGATATCCATAAAAGAGAGCGGGCCGGAGGTGTAGGCACCCGCACCGGCGACAAAAGCCCCTTTCGGACGCAGTGTGGAGAACTCATAACCGATGCCGCAACCCGCTCTCAGGGTCAGCCCAGCCTCGTGTACCTTCTCCAGAATGCCATTCATCGAATCCTCAACGGTACCGGAGACGGTACAGTTGATGGTAGAGGTGGCTGGCTTGTGCGCCTGTGCACCGGCATTGGAGGTGATACGTCCAGCAGGGATTGCACCGTGCTGCAACGCCCAGAGAAACTCCTTGTACCACTGCTCTTTCAGCTCTGGAGTCTCCTCCACATCGGCCAGCGCACGTGCTACACGACGATAGGTATCCTCGATGGTCTGGTCGACCACCTCTCCCTCCTTGCTCTTGAGACGGTACTTCTTGTCCCAGATATCGAGTGAAGCGGGCTGAAACGGCACCTCTGCCGGGTTGGTCAGCGGTGGCACAGAGCGTAGTTGAGCAGTTTTCGACATTCTCCCCCCTTGGATAATGATGGTTGCTATTTTTTAATTAAACGCAAAAATCTCACTTCCCCCTGATTTTTTGGGGAAACACAAGATGTAGTAGTTGAATCCGCACAAGAATAGCATCTATCGGAGCACAGTCAACACCCTAACCAAATGTATAGAAAACACATCAACTTACTGTTTTAAATACTATTAAAGCATTTACTGTTAATCGAAAACAGTGCAATTTCAGCCACATACTGAATTTCATTTTTTTACACCCAGACACAACATATTGTGTCTGACAACAGATTACACACACCCTTATCCACAACCAAAAATCGACCAAAACCTAAGAAAACCCTTAGAATATCACCTCACTAGCGCACCCTTTACACGTAACCCTGACGAATTACGATGGAATATCACGACTACTACAAAACCCTCGACCTCTCCCGCGACGCCTCCCAGGAGGAGATCAAGAAACAGTATCGCCGGCTGGCCCGCAAGTACCACCCTGATGTCAGCAAAGAGGCTGATGCCGAGCAGAAGTTCAAGGAGATTGCCGAAGCCTATGAGGTACTGAAAGATCCGGAGAAACGCAAATCCTACGACCAACTGGGCGCCAACTGGAAGGCGGGGCAGGAGTTCCGCCCACCGCCCGGCTGGGAGCAGGCATTCGGAGGGGGTGGAGCCCACTTTGGCGGCGGCATGGGTGGTGCTGGTGGTTTCAGTGACTTCTTTGAGTCGGTCTTTGGTGGTGGCATGGGAGCCGGAATGGGTGGCGCAGGTATGGGAGGAGCCGGATTTGGCGGACAAGCACAAAAGCCAGCCAGCCAGACTCTGCGCATCACCATCCGCCTCAAGGAGTCCTACGAAGGGGGGAAACGGATGGTGCAGGTTCCCGAATACGGGGCCAACGGACAACCCACCGGCAGCCACAAGAAGCTGGAGATCCGCATCCCCAAGGGGATCCAGCAGGGGCAGAAGATTCGCCTGAGTAAACAGGGGCCAGCCACAATACCCGGTGGACCGCGTGGAGACCTGCTGTTGGAGATCAAGTTTGAATCGCATCCACTGTTCACCCTGGAGGAGAGCAACATCCTGCTGACCCTGCCAATCACACCATGGGAGGCGGCACTCGGTAGTAAAGTGACTGTTCCCACACTGGGTGGCAACGTCGAACTGAAGATCGCTGCCGGCGCACAGAGTGGACAGAAGATGCGTCTCAAGGGGCGCGGACTCCCCGGCAAGCAGATCGGTGACCAGATTGTCACCCTGCAGATCCAGACCCCACCCGCCGAAAATGAAACCATGCAGCAACTCTACCAGCAGATGAGTAGCGCAAGTGATTTCAACCCGCGCAGCCACTTCCTCTGAATCAGGTATCATCTACCCTATGCATCCACATACATTGAAGCCCGCACTCCTGCTTGCACTACTCCTGCTGACCCAGCCACTACAGGCAGGCATCTCCCCGCTCGCCTTTGGCAGCCGTGCAGGACTCCCGACACTGGCACCGATGCTGGAGCAGGTGATTCCGGCGGTGGTCTCGATCTCTGCCACACTGCAGCGGCATGCAGCAGAGAACCGACCCGTTGCTTCCAGTTCTCCACTACAGCGCAACCGTTCCGGCCTCGGCTCCGGCGTCATCATCGACCACCATCATGGCGTTATCCTCACCAACCACCATCTGATCGAAGATGCCAAACGGATTGAGGTGACACTGGAAGATGGACGCAGTTTTGATGCCATCACTGTGGGCACCGACAGCGAGACCGATATCGCCCTGCTCAAGATCAACGCCTCCAACCTCAAGTCGGTCACACTGGGCGACTCCAGCTCACTGCGGGTGGGGGACTTTGTGATCGCCGTCGGTAACCCCTTTGGTCTCGGCAACACCGCCACCTCCGGCATCGTCAGTGCCCTGGGCCGCTCCAACCTCGGACTGGAACGCTTTGAGGAATTCATCCAGACCGACGCCTCGATTAACGTGGGCAACTCCGGTGGTGCGCTGGTCAATCTCAACGGGGAGCTGGTCGGCATCAACACTGCAATCCTTGCCCCCAATGGCGGCAGTGTCGGGATCGGCTTCGCCATCCCCATCAACATGGTGCGTGAGATCAGCAATCAACTGCTGCGACACGGCAAGGTGCAGCGTGGTCAACTGGGCATTCGCACCAAACCACTCTCCGACAACCTGGCACGCAGCCTGCGGCTCTCGATCGAGTCCGGTGTTGTGGTCGATCAGGTCGTTGCAAATTCTGCTGCCGCCCGGGCCCGCGTCAAGAAGGGTGATGTAATCACCACCATCAATGGCCACACCATCAATACCCCGATCCAACTGGACAATGTGGTCGGCCTGTTCCCGGTCGGCAAGGAGGTGAAGATCAGCCTGATCCGAGGCAACCTGCGCCACAACCTGTTCGCCACCATTCAACCACGCATTGCAGAGTCACTGGCGGGCGAAAAGCTCAACCGCAATCTCAGCGGTACCATCCTCACGCCACTCTCTACAGAACAGAAGAATCTCTATCTCTCCGAAGGGGTGGCCGTGCAGTCAGTCGACCCAAAGCAGGCCGGATGGACATTGGGGCTGCGCCCCGGAGACGTGATCTTCTCACTCAACCGCCAACCGATCTCAACGCTGAAACAGCTGGAGCAGGCGGCAGCACTCTCCGACAAGATGGTAATCCTGCGGATCTACCGTGGAGAGAAGATCCTCGAAATGATCATGCGCTGAAATTCTGCTCATGGGCTCACCGGCCCATAGGGGGAACTACGCTCCCGATCATGGCGCACCATGCGATAGTCGATAAACGCCTCTTCACTCTCGCAGTGAAGAAAGGGGTTGCCCGCTCGCTCCTCAGCCAGGGTAGAGGTGGCCTGCATCGAGTAACTATGTCCGGGGTAAACCACGGTCTCGGGCACGAACTGCTGCAACAATCCATTCAGTGAGTGGTACATCTGGCGCGGATCACCTCCATCCAGATCACAGCGTCCACAACCAAAGACAAACAGCGTATCACCGGTAATCAGGTGCCCCTCTACATGGTAGCAGACTCCACCCGGCGTATGGCCCGGTGTTGCCACCGCCTCGATCGCGCTGCCACCAAGCGATAGCGTGAAAGGGGTCTCAAAACTGTTCCAGCCAAACTGCTCCAACTGAAAGAACTGCGCCTCAGTCGCCGAGAGGTAGACCGTAGCACCCGTCACCTTACGCAGCGGCTCTACTCCATTGATATGATCATGGTGACCATGGGTCAGCAGAATGGTTGTGATCTCCACCCCCTCCACCTCGGCAAAATCGATGATCTTCCTCACCTCCCAAGCGGGATCGACCACCGCCATGGTTGCACTTGTCCGATCCACAATACAGTGAATATTGTTGCTCATCAAACCCAGCTTCAAAGTATGAATTTCTGCCATGGGTAAAATAGTCTCCGGTTATAATCGATCCCTATTCTACACCGTAAAGAATCAGTGCCAACGTGACCACATCGAACGAAGATTCCGCAGATAAACCGGCAAGCAAAAAGAAGAGCGCCCCAAAGAGACGTCGCCGCCCTGCCCCTGCTACAACAGCTTTCCCCTCCTTTGCCAATCAGTTTCGCGGCGCCGCCCCCTATATCAATGCACATCGCGGGCGCACCTTCGTTATCACCTTCAGTGGAGAGCTGGTGGAGGATCCACACTTTCCAGAATTGATTCAGGATGTCGCACTGCTCAACAGCCTCGGCATTCGTCTGGTGCTGGTACATGGTGCCCGTCCGCAGATTGAGCAGCGTCTGGAGGAGTTTGATGCCACAAGCGAGGTGATCAACGGTCTCCGTGTCACCAACGAGGATGCCCTGCTCTGCGTCAAGGAGTCGGTCGGCACCATCCGCATTGAGCTGGAGGGGCTACTCTCCACCGGACTGCCCAACTCTCCAATGTCTGGTGCCGACATCCGGGTTGCCTCCGGGAATCTGGTTACCGCCCGACCTCTCGGTGTGCGTGACGGAGTCGACTATCAACACACCGGCGAGGTGCGTCGCATCGATATGGAGGCGATCGAGCAACTACTCAACAACGGCTTTATTGTGCTGCTCTCCCCGCTCGGCACCTCACCCACTGGCGAGATCTTCAACCTCAGTAGTGAAGATGTCGCTACCAGCGCGGCTATCCAGCTCAAGGCCGACAAGATGCTGGCACTCTCCAGCAAAGCGGGGCTACTCGACCAGCGTAAACAGCTCATCCATGAACTGACTCCAGACGAGGCAGAACAGGCTCTGGAGAAGAGCAAGAACATTACCGAACAGACCCGTCGCCACCTGCTTAGCGCAATTCATGCCTGCCGTCGAGGGGTACCACGCGCCCATATCCTCGACAGTGATGCCCATGGCGCGCTATTGCAGGAGCTCTTCACCCGCGATGGCGTTGGCACCATGGTCACCGCCGAACGCTACGATGAGATCCGCCAGGCGACCATTGACGACATCGGCGGCATCATTGAGCTGATCCAACCGCTGGAGACAGAAGGCATTCTGGTTCCGCGCTCACGTGAACTGATTGAGATCCAGATCGACCACTACATCGTAATGGAGCGTGATGGCACCATCATCGGTACTGCGGCACTCTTCCCTTACAAGAACGAAAAAGTGGCCGAGGTGGCCGGGATAGCAATCCATCCAGAGTACCAGAACCAGGGGCGTGGCAAGGTTTTGCTACAGTACATTGACCGCAGACTAAGCCGCTTGAAAGAGAACCCCATCGAACGACTCTTTGTCCTCTCCACCCGTACCGCCCACTGGTTCCAGGAGCTGGGCTATGAGCCTGCAAAACTGAATGATCTACCAGTAGAGCGACAATCACTCTACAACTACAAGCGCAACTCCAAGGTCTTTATCCGAACACTGGAGAAACAGGACTAATGGGCAAGAAAGCACCCATCACAAAACGCTTCCGCGGTTTCCTGCCGGTTGTGGTTGATGTCGAAACCGGTGGCTTCGATGCAAAGAAGGACGCACTGCTGGAGATCGCCGCCTCCATCCTCAACTTTGATGAAAACGGTCAACTGGTAATTCAGGAGAGCCACGAACAGCATGTGCTCCCCTTCAAGGGGGCCAACCTCGACCCCAAGGCGCTGGAGTTTATCGGCCTGAAAGACCCGTGGCACCCCTTCCGCATGGCGGTTGAAGAGAAGGAGGCGCTGAACACCATCTTTGAACCGATCCGCAAAGCGGTCAAGAAGACCGGCTGCAGCCGTGCCATTCTGATCGGCCACAACGCCTGGTTTGATCTTGGCTTTGTCAATGCCGCCATCGAACGCTGTAAAATCAAGAACAGTCCGTTCCACTCCTTCAGCAGCTTCGACACCGCTACACTGGGTGGCGTCTTCTACGGACAGACGGTACTGGCGCGAATGGCGGAGGCAGCTGAGGTGCCATGGAACCACGAAGCGGCCCACTCGGCACTGTATGACACCGAGGAGACCGCTAAACTGTTTTGCACGATGGTCAATGAGTGGGATGCGCTCAGTGGCCGTTTTGAAGGACTCTTTGACAAATAGTCTATCGACTACTCTGCAGCCTCGCCCTTATCGGTCGCCGCCTCCATCATCTTCTGCAGCTCACCGTTCTGGTGCAGCTCCAGCGTAATATCACAGCCACCAATCAGTTCACCATCCACATAGACCTGTGGAAAGGTGGGCCAGTCAGCATAGCGTGGCAGATTCTCGAAGATCTCCATATCTTCCAGAATATTCACATAGGCGAACTCGATCCCGGTCTGCTGCAATGCTGCAGCGGCACGACTGGAGAAGCCACAGGAGGGGAAGGTGGGGGTCCCCTTCATATAGATTACCACCGGGTTATTCTTGACCTGCTGGTCGATTCTTTCCAATACATCCATGGTTACAACTCCAAAAAAAGGGGTTCGATTCAATCGGGTTAAATGAGGTTAGAGGTACATCATAGGGGCGATCTGCCAAATCACAAGAGGCTATCAGACAGTAAATGCAGAAACCCAGAGATCATGCAAATTACAGAAACTGGTGACATAGAACGAACGTTCTCCCGCTGGCAGTTGAAACTGAGAGATTGCACGTTGATCAGAGGGAGAGAAGGTCTGCTCCCCAACCACCTCACCCTGTGCGGTAGCCAGGGTATGACGCACAATATAGTGTGCCTGCGTCATCTCATGAGGGGTTTCCACAAACACCCGATCCCCCTGCACCACTGCCTGTGGCAAGTGGCTCTCCACTTTACCACTCCAACGCCCCGGGTTGCCTCGAGTATAGACAATACCATTGAGCAAAGAGGATGCAGGGGCCGCGCCAGGCAACAGCATGGCAGTTGTCCCTGCTGCAGTAACCCCTGCCAGTGATTTGAGAAATGTCCTGCGTCCGTTGATCATGCTACAAGACTACAAAGACCGACTTTTTTAGTCAACTAATAATTTGAAAATTCTTTCAACACAGGAACAATCAGGAACAGCTTTCCATCTCTGCGTTTGCCGTGCGATCACTCCTCCATTGAAATCAGTTCGGCAGTATTGATCCGCTGATGATCCATGGCAATCTCACACGGATGGCGTGGGGCATGACCAATGTATTCCATCCCGTCGTACTGCAGAGGAAAATAGACCCAGTGTTCACCCCATGCGGTGAACGAGTCCCCCTTGGTCTCTCCATAATCATTGTCAAATTTAACCTTCAGCTCCTTTTCGCTGAGCGTACATTTGCGTTTGACAAAATTTTCGCCATCCCGCTCCATCGCCTCCTCCAGCAGTTCGTACCAACTGGTTAAGTGCCTCTTTTTCATACCACCCACCTCTTCTGAACCTCACTCATCTTCACAACTGTACCAATCGATCTGCACGCTTGCACCCTGCGACTGGAAACCGGCCAGTGAGACACTGGCATACATTACCTTCACGCTCGTTATACAATAACGTTTTCGCCCTGACCACTACGATACAATAAGACGATGTTGCAAATTAAAGCCTTCCATCATGCCAGTCTGATCGTACATTCAACCACCGACGCTCTCAATTTCTATGTCGGTCTGCTCGGGCTGGAACAGATCGAGGATCGTCCTGATCTCGGCTATCCCGGTGCCTGGCTCTCGGTAGGCACACAGCAGATTCACCTGCTGGAGCTACCCAATCCCGACCCACTGGAGGGGCGACCCGCACATGGCGGTCGTGATCGTCATATCGCACTTCAAGTGGTTGATGTTCAAGAATTAATGGAGAGACTGGAACAGCACGGCATCCCCTATAGCGCAAGCAAATCGGGAAGAAAGGCGCTCTTCTGTCGTGATCCAGATCAGAATGCACTGGAGTTTATTGAAGCCCCGGACTGACGCCAACTACAACAACCATACGTTATCCCACATGGCCTGAAACCTGTTTTTGGCACTGTTCAAAACTTCCATTCACAAATCGAGCGTCTCCAAAACCAGAACGATCAGAGCAAAGAGGAAGATTGAACCCAATACAAATGTGATCGTACCCATACCCTCAGTATAGGAGAAAGCAGAGAAACAGACAGAAACCTCACAGTCACACTGGATTGGGTTCATCGACAAAGTGACATGGAATTCCATACTGCTGCGTAATCCACTCTCCCAACGACAATACGCCTCCACGCTCGGTGGCATGGTGACCACACCCCAGATAGCAGATCCCCCACTCCATCGCTTCATGGTAGGTACGCTCGGAGACCTCCCCGGAGAGATAGGCATCCAGCCCCGCCTCGGCAGCCTGAACAATATAGTCCTGAGCACCACCACTGCACCAACCGATCTTGCGGATCGGTCGATCATGCCCCGTAATCAGCAGCGGTTGACGCCCACCCAATGATGCAGCAACCCGTTCTTGCAGTGCCACCGCACTCAATGGCTGGGAGAGGGTACCGTGACAAACCAGCTCTGCCGCATCCAGTGTTCCTTCAATCGCACACTCCAGCAACTTTCCCCACTGCGCATTGTTTCCCAGTTCGGAGTGCCCATCAAGGGGCAGATGATAGGCGGCCAGATTGATCCCATGCTGCAGCAGCTTCTTCAACCGTTGCTGCTTGATCCCGGTAATGCGTGGATCCTCCCCTTTCCAGAAGAAACCATGATGCACCAGCAACAGATCGGCCTGCTGTTCGATCGCAGCATCAATGGCATACTGGGAAGCGGTTACCGCCGAAACGATGCGCTCTACCCGGTCACTACCCTCCACCTGCAGCCCGTTGGGTGCGTAATCCTTGTAGCGCTCGACCTCCAGCAACGCATTCAGCGCAGTGATCAGTTGATTTCGTTCCATACCATCCCCATACCCATTGCAGTTCAAGAACATTTGTACCACAAGTTGGTTATTATTCCCGCATGAAATCGACCACCGTTAGCGCCCTGATCCGGCTTGCCACCTTTGCTCTCGCCGGACTCTTCCTGTTGATGTATCTGCGCCCGGAGCTGTTCATCCGCTCCGGCCCGGTGGTGGAGATTCAGCAGAGCGGCAATACGACACCAATGGTCGGCCCTGCCTCCTATGCTGATGCAGTGGGCAAAGCAGCTCCTGCGGTGGTCAACATCAACACCGCCAAGGTGGTGACTGAACGTCAGATCTCACTGTTCGATGACCCCATTTTTCGCCACTTTTTCGGAGATCAACTGCGGATCGTTCCCCGCAAGCGTCTGGAGACCAGCCTTGGCTCCGGGGTGATTGTCAGCAAGGAGGGGTATATCCTCACCAACAACCATGTGATCGACGGGGCCGATGAGATTCAGATCTCCCTGCACGATGGGCGTACCACCAGGGCCGAGCTGATCGGCAGCGATCCCGACACCGATCTTGCGCTACTACAGGTAGAGCTCGACGCACTACCAGCCATCACCTTCGGCCACTCCAAACCACTACGGGTGGGTGATGTGGTGCTGGCAATCGGCAATCCGTTCGGAGTGGGGCAGACCGTCACCATGGGAATCATCAGCGCCACCAATCGCAGCCAGCTGGGGATCAGCAACCAGGAGAATTTCATCCAGACCGATGCTGCCATCAACCCCGGCAACTCCGGTGGCGCACTGATCGACGCTCATGGCAATCTGATCGGCGTCAACACCGCCATCTTCTCCAAGACCGGCGCCTCTCACGGCATCGGCTTTGCCATTCCGGTCGCTACCGCTCAGCATGTGATGGAGCAGATCATCGAGCATGGTCGGGTACTACGCGGCTGGATCGGGGTGGAGATGCAGAACCTCACACCGGAACTGGCAGACTCCTTTGGGGTACCGACCACTCACGGTGCCATCGTTGCCGGTATCTACCGCAACGGCCCTGCCGCCAGAGCAGGACTCACACCCGGTGACATCATCACTCATGTCGATGGCGATCCGGTACAAAGTGGAGAGGAGATTGCACACCATGCCCTCAACCTACCCATCGGCTCCCGCCTGCAGCTACGCGGCATCCACAATGGTCAGGCAACACAGTGGAGCGTGAAGATTGCTCCCAAGCAATAGTCCACAACTACGAATGGGTGTACACTGCGCTCCTCACCTTCACAGCGTGGGATAGCCTCTCTCCGGCCATCCCAACGGGCCAAGGAGCCCACACCCAAATGACCAAATCTGCTCCCGAGACCGCAACGGCCTCTTTCGCCACGCTGGGGCTTGCCCCTGCCATACTGGAGGCGATCACCGAGATCGGCTACGAATCCCCTTCACCGATTCAGGCTGAGGCAATTCCCCATCTGCTCCAGGGACGCGATATCCTGGGACAGGCACAGACCGGTACCGGCAAGACTGCCGCCTTTGCCTTGCCGATCCTGAGCCGTATCGAACTCTCATTGAAACAGCCACAGGTGCTGGTACTCGCTCCTACTCGCGAACTGGCCATTCAGGTTTCCGAGGCCTTCCAGCACTACGCCAACAAACTACACGGGTTCCATGTGGTGCCGATCTACGGTGGACAGGACTATCGGGTACAGCTGCGAGCACTGGAGCGCGGTGTACAGGTGGTGGTCGGCACACCAGGAAGGGTGATGGATCACATGCGACGCGGCAGTCTCAAACTGGATGCACTGCGCTGTCTGGTGCTGGATGAGGCGGACGAGATGCTGCGCATGGGATTTATCGATGACGTGGAGTGGGTGCTGGAACAGATCCCGAGTGAACACCAGAACGCCCTCTTCTCTGCCACTATGCCCAAACAGATCCAGAAGATCTCAAAACAGTACCTCAATGATCCGGCACTGGTGAAGATCGAGGTGAAGACCACAACCGCCGATACCGTACGCCAGCGCTTCTGGATGGTGAGCGGCTTCCACAAGATGGAGGCATTGACCCGTATTCTGGAGGTGGAGGAGACTGACGGCATCATCATCTTCTCCCGCACCAAGAGCATGACGGTCGAGCTGGCAGAGAAGCTGGCGGCACGCGGCTTTGCCGCCGAAGCACTCAACGGCGATATTCCACAGAAGATGCGTGAACAACTGGTCAACAAACTGAAGAGCGGACAACTCGATATTCTGGTCGCGACCGATGTGGCGGCACGTGGGCTCGATGTTCCCCGTATCAGCCATGTCATCAACTACGATGTCCCCTACGACACCGAATCCTATGTCCACCGTATTGGCCGTACCGGACGGGCCGGACGCAAAGGGGACGCGATCCTCTTTATCGCCCCACGCGAGAAGCGCATGCTGCACACCATCGAGCGTGCCACCCGACAGCGGATTGAGCAGATGGATCTGCCCACTCGCGAGCAGATCAACAGCCATCGCATCAACCGCTTCAAGCAGCAGATCAGCGACACACTGGGAAACGCTGAACACCTGGCGTTCCATCAGCAAATCGTCGAAAGCTTCCGCATTGAACAGGATATCCCTGCCATTGAGATTGCAGCAGCACTGGCCTGCATGTCACAAGGAGAGAATCTGCTGCCGATGAAAAAAGAGGAGCGCCATACCCGCAAAGGGGAGGAGCGCAAGCAGCGACTGGACAAAGAGGAGCGCAGAGCACAACGTCGCAATGAACGTAAAGGGCACTCCAGTGACCAACGCAGAGAGAAGCCCCAGAGCCGCTCAAAACAGAAGACCGGGAACACCGCTCCAAGCGGATACCAACGTTATCGTCTGGCGGTCGGCAACAGCCACGAAGTGAAGCCGGAGCAGATTATCAGCACCGTAGCGGATGTTGCCGGACTGTTCCATGAAGACATCGGCGAGGTCTCCATCCAGGATACTCACAGCACCATTGACCTCCCTCAGGGGATGCCACGTGATATCTTTCGTGAACTGAGAAAGAGCTGGGTCTGTGGGCAACGGCTACAGATTGAATTGGTTGGTGAAAAACCCAAACAGGGGGGAGACAAGCACAAGCAACGCCACAAGAGCAAAGGCAAGCGCAGTGACAAACCTTCACACAAGGGTAAACGTTCCAGCAGAGACAACCCAGGCGGCACTAAACCTCCCAAGCGCAGAAAACCGCGCTAGAGGCGCGTCCGGGGAATAGAAACCGTAGCAGAGGGTGGGCAGAGCAGAAAAAAACGGCAACACTGAAAACTAAGTAATCCTTAGCTTTTTGTTATCATCCATTATCAACCGTTCAAGACAAACACACCAAACTACCTCTATCGACAGACAAGCACTACGATATGTTCAGACAAAACAAGGCATTAACAGCATCCATTGCCATACTTGTCGCCCTGCTCATCTCGACACTCACATTGCTGAGCGAACACTACGTCAAACAGAGCTTCGAGCAACAGATTCACCAAGATATGGAGAATAGCCATGCGCTGTTTGACTCCATGCTACAACAGACCTACTCCAACCTGCTGATGGTTGCCAGCCTCTATGCTGAGGAAGACTATGTACAGGAGCTGTTTCAAAAAGGGGTAGAGGCAGTCGAAAGAGAGTCAATAGGTGCAGAGAACACTGGTGGGACAGAATCGGCAAAATGGCGCAATGCCCTCTACACCCATATCAGACCGAGCTGGGAGAAGGCCTCTCAAAAATATCAGTTACGTCAGCTCCACTTCCATATCGCCCCCGGCGACAGCAGCTTTCTCAGAGTGCACAAGCCTGAAAAATTTGGAGATGATCTCAGCGCCATTCGCCACACCATCACCGAAACCCTCCGCACACAACAGGAGCAGTACGGGTTTGAGACAGGCCGAATCTATTCTGGCCTGCGAGGGGTCGTCCCGATCTACTCATCCAATCCAGAAAACCAGCGTCTACTGGGTGCGTTAGAGGCTGGCAGCTCATTCAGCCATCTGTTGGAGATTCTCAACCGTAATATGGAGAGTGAGATCGCTGTGTTGCTCTACAACGACCATATTCACTCCACCATGTGGCCCGAAACGGTCAAAGAGTATTTTGGAAAGCAAAAACTTCCTTGTGACTGTGTCATTGAGGCAACCACCAGTCCTGATACAGAACGTGTGATCCATGCACACCAACAACTACACAACAATCCATCTGCTCACGATCACAAGATCATCGATCTGATTCATTTCAAAGACCGCACCCTTGCAGCGAGCATCTACCCACTCTATGACTTCCATAACCAGACTACGGGAGGAACACCCGTTGGTCAGATTCTGATCTGGAATGATGTAACTGCTGCCCATCATGCGCTCACTCAACAGGTCAACCGAGGAAGAGTGGTGGGCGTTGCAATCTATCTACTGTTATTGATGATGCTCATCTTCTCCATCCGTTGGTATACCGACAGATTAAGAAGCGCAGTAACCCAGAGAACACAGGATCTCTCCGAAGCTCAGCGACTCTCCAAAACCGGCAGTTGGGTATACAACGTGCAACACTCCAAATTGGAGTGGTCTGACGAGATCTATCACATCTTCGGATTCGACAAAACACGCTTTACTCCATCCTATGAAGCCTTTCTCGACGCCATTCATCCAGAAGATCGTGACAAAGTGCATCAAACCTATACCAACTCTCTGAAACAGCAGTGCGAATACAAAATTGACCATCGTCTGCTGCTGGCGGATGGAGAGGTAAAATATGTACAAGAGATCGGCTCCACCAGTTATGCCGAAGACGGCACCCCTCTGATTAGCCGAGGCACAGTACAGGATATTACGGTAGAGAAGAAAAATGAACAGGCCCTGGTAGACACCTACGAAGAGCTGATACAGGTACAGCAACAGCTGAAAGGTTTCGCACAGGCCGCTTCCGACTGGTTCTGGGAGATGGACAGTGAACTGCGCTTCTCCTACTTCTCAGATCGTCTGCAAGAGATCAGTGGTCTCGATCCAAAAAAGATACTGGGCAAGCGACGTGATGAAATTGGGGTTCATCCATTGGCTGAAGATGCGATGGAGACACATATCGCCCAACTGGAACGGCACGAACCGTTCCGGGACTTTATCTATGCCACTGAAAAAGAGGGAGAGACCGTCTGGCTCTCCATCAATGGCGACCCGATCATCGATGTCAACGGCAATTTCCAGGGCTATCGTGGCACCGGCACCAATGTCACCGACAAGATCATCAGCCAGCAAAGAATCGCGGAAGAGCAAAAGAAGGCTGCTCAGACCAAGGATGACTTTCTTGCCTCAATGAGCCATGAGTTGCGTACACCACTCGCTTCAATCATTGGCAATAGCGAACTACTACTGGAAGAGTGCGATGCTGAATGTGCACATGAATCCCGCATCCAACTGATTCGCTCTATTGAAACCGCGGGTCGAAACCAACTGGCCCTGGTCAACGACATCCTCGATATGTCGAAGATACAATCCGGAAAATTCACGATTGAAGAGACCCCCTACAATCTGGAGGCTCTGCTCCGAGAGGTTGATGCGATGCTCAGCGTCAAAGCCAAAGACTCCGGCAGTCGCTTGACCATCTCCCAGAAACCACCGCAACAACAGACCTATCTGGTCGGTGATGCACAGCGGATCAACCAGATTTTGCTCAACTTGATCGGTAACGCAATCAAATTCACCCATGAGGGGGAGATCAGCGTCACCAGCTGGAACAGCCCAACCCAGCTCTACATTGAGGTGAAAGACAACGGTATCGGTATGCCACAAACTGTGGTGGAGAAGCTGTTTCAGCGCTTTGAACAGGCCGATGGCAGCACCTCGCGGCGATTTGGAGGAACTGGCCTGGGGCTCTTTATCTCACAAAGCCTTGCAGAGCTGATGGGTGGCTCCATCAAAGTCAGTAGCAGCGAAGGGGTAGGCTCCACCTTCACCCTGATTCTCCCCTACGTCATGAGCGCCACGTTGATCAAACCACAGAAAATTCCTGTACATCAGGCAGGGGGCAATAAAGACCAGCTGCACGGATCAGTACTAATTGCCGAAGATACTCCGGAACTGCAGTTACTTGAGCGCAGAATTCTGGAGTCTCTGGGCGTGTCTGTGACACTTGCCAACAATGGCAAAGAAGCTGTTGAGCTGGCACAAAAAGAGTCATTTGATCTGATCCTGATGGATATGCAGATGCCCGAGATGAATGGTCTTGAGGCCACTGAACGACTATACCGAGAGAACAATCCAACTCCGGTTGTTCCCCTGACCGCCAATGTCATGCAGAAACATCGAGATGCTTTTGCAGCACTGGGATGTCAGGACTTTCTGGGAAAACCGATTGATCGTCAGGAACTGAAAGGCATTCTACAGAAATACCTGAAATCGGAAACCAACAACAATACAACACTGGATGATGAACTGGTCACCATCTTCATGAAGAGTGCACAGGAAAATCGTGACTCACTACAAAATGCCTTGAGCGAACAGCAGTGGGAGAAGGTGCAGAGCATCGCCCATCGCATCAAGGGAAGCGCAAGCTCTTTTGGATATCCCGATCTGGCATTGGCCGCATCCAGACTTCAGCAGGCAATCGACAGCGGCGACAAGGCAAATTTCACAGCGTATACAGAGGCGCTGATTGAGCAGCTGGATCAGCTGCTGATCAAGCAGTAGACTCTCGGTTATGACGCGGTTTCAATCTCTGGCAGTGGTGCCATGACTGCACAGTCTCGACCTGCCCCCTTGGCCTCGTAGAGTGCGTTATCTGCCCGCTCAAGCAACGACTGTTCAGATTCCCCCTCCACAAACTCTGCAATGCCGATACTGGTGGTATAACGGATCTGTTCATGATCCAGTCCAATCACCAGACGTTTTCTGATCAGCTCATTCAGGTTATTGGCAATCGCGATCACCTCATCACGCTCCACCTTCTCCAGAATCATCAGGAACTCCTCACCACCGAAGCGGCCAGCAATCGTGAGCGCCGGGTGCATATGAACGATGGCATCAGCAAAGTCACGCAATACAAGATCTCCATTGAGATGACCATACTCATCGTTGATCTTCTTGAAGCGATCCAGGTCTGCCAGCAGCACCGCTCCCGTA
The DNA here is from genome assembly GCA_964416755.1 of uncultured Piscirickettsiaceae bacterium. Lineage (GTDB taxonomy): Bacteria > Pseudomonadota > Gammaproteobacteria > Thiopontia. The sequence goes on from CAYQFH010000007.1 coordinate 18,092, forward strand.
GCACCACGTCCCGACAGACTCTCCCGGATCCGCTCCATCTCATCCAGAATCAGACGACGATTGATCAGGCCAGTCACCACATCACGTGTCGCCTCACGGTAGAGCACCATCAATCCGTGCAGCTGTGAGGCACTGGCCCAGAGAATAATTCCGGAGATCACCGCAATAAACCAGAGTTTGATCCAGACCGGCAACGCCAGAATGGTCTCAGCCTGCAGATCTACCGCCAATACAAACAGAGTCATGGTCAGGATACAGAGTCCTGCCTCCAGAATGGTCAAGGGGAAAACCGCAAGCATGACAATTGCGACATAGGGGATAAAGGAGTAGCCCGCCGAGAAGTCATTCTGTACTGCCGGATCGAATACATGCACCCAGAGATAGAAGTAGCTCACAGCAAATAGCGCAACCATGAAATAGAGGCGTAAAAAGCCCTTGATCAGAGAACGTCCATCCCCCTCCCAGCCAAAGGCAAACAACAGAAAGCCGACAATCCAGGTCAGACGCACCCACAACACCTGAGAAAACTGCTGTGCCTCAAGTGCAAAATAGTCAATGGGAATCCACAAGACGCTGAGTACACCCATCATCACCGCAATCAGACGCACACGGTGATAAAGGATACGACCACGATTGGTACTGAAATCCGTTGTATGTTTCGATGCACTGAACAGATCCAGCAGGATCAGCTTCCACTGCATAATCAAAACGCCATTCACTATTAGCCCTTCCTTATTTTTAGCGGGAGTCTACCATGTTCTCTGCATGAAGCCGCTCCATTCCTGCAATAAACCCATTTTTTCCACCGTAAGAGGGGTGTCTGATATAACTTATCTTGCATCCAGAGAAGGCCTGCGTTGCACACGCCGCGCCTGAACGGCCAATACCCGCAATAATGGTTGGTTTGAACAACCGCTCAATCTTCTGCAGGTACGCTATTCCCTGCGAGATTTCACTACGGTTGGGTGCCCGATTCTTCATCCGTTCCCCCGCAGGATGGGGATGAAACGGATAGGCATTCCAGAACAGTGGCGTCATCTGCCGCTCTGCCAGAAAGCGCCAGACGATGGATGCGGTATTCTCGGCCTCTATCTTCGGCAGCAGTAAGGAATGCTTTAGTTTTTTCAGAAAGGGGTGGTCGACCTGATCAAACAGCTTGCCGCTGCTGAAGGGAATTCCTGTAATGCCACACCCCTTGTAGCCCGGTGCCTCACCGACCAGCAACAGTTGTGGTCGCTCCTTTTTCATCAGCTTGAGGTAGCTACGCAGATTCTCCACACAGTGCGATTGCAGATAGGGATTAGTGACCGTCTCACTGTTCGGCTGCTGTTGCAGCAGCGTGAGAAAGGTTTCGATCCCTTTCATCGGTGACCGCTGGAGAGCGCTGTCAGAGCAGTTGGGTCAAGGTATCGATAAACTGCCGATTCTCTTCCGGCTTGCTCACCGTCACCCGCAAGGTATCACTCAACGCCCCCCCTGCCGGGGAGAGATTCTTGATCAACACACCCCCCGCTTTCAATGCCTCGAACAGCGGCGTCGCTCGCCCTTCGGCAACACGGAAGAGGATGAAGTTTGCCTGACTGGGATAGACCTGTTCCACCCCCGACAACCCATCCAGCGCGGTCAGCAACTGCTCACGCTCACCACGCAGCGTTGCCGCCTGCGCCTCCAGCACCTCGGCATGGCGCAGAATGAAAGTGGCCGCATACTGAGTCAGCACATTGATGTTGTAGGGCAGGCGCACCTTGTTGATCTCATTGATCCAGCGTGGATCACCCGCCATCAGCCCCAGACGCAGGCCCGCCAGCCCCATCTTGGAGACGGTACGCATCACCAGTAGATTCTCATGGTTGGGCAGCTCGCCCATGAAGCTCTCTTCGGCAAAGACGTGGTAGGCCTCATCCACCACCACAAAGCCTTCGGCCACTTCGAGAATCTTCTCGACTGCGGCCCGATCAAACAGGTTACCGGTCGGGTTGTTGGGATAGGCGAGGAAGGTGACTGCCGGCTGATGCTTTTCAATCGCTGCCACCATCGCTTCCAGATCCAGTTCAAAATTCTGATCGAGCGGTACCCCGACAAACTCCATGCCGACAAACCTGGCGATCATCTCGTACATCACAAAGGTCGGTTCCGGTGCCAGGATCTTGCGCCCCTGCCCCGCCACTACCATCATCAGCAGCTGGATCAACTCATCGGAGCCGTTGCCCAAAATAATCTCATACCCCTGTGGCACACCCATCACTCGGGCCAATTCACCACTCAGCTCACGCGCTGCAGGATCCGGATAACGGTTCAGCTCCACCTCAGGCAGCGAGGCGAGCCACTGCTGCTGCAGCTCCTGTGGCCACGGATAGGGATTCTCCATCGCATCCAGCTTGATCCACTCACCCGGTGCAGGCACGTGATACGCTGAAAGTGCTGCAATCTCCGGTCTGATCCACTCTTTCACGGCAACTTAGTCCTTGATACGGAACTCAGCCGACTGCGCATGGGCGGTCAGTCCCTCGCCACGCGCCAGTACCGAGGCGGTCTTGCCCAGATCGGAGGCACCATCGGCGGAACACATGATCAGGCTGGAGCGCTTCTGGAAGTCGTAGACCCCCAGTGGAGAAGAGAAGCGTGCAGTACGTGAGGTGGGGAGTACGTGGTTTGGCCCTGCACAGTAGTCGCCCAACGCCTCTGCCGTATAACGTCCCATGAAGATGGCACCGGCATGCTTGATCCCCGGCAGCAGCGCCTGTGGATCTTCGACGGACAGCTCCAGATGTTCCGGAGCGATGTAGTTGGTCACCTCCAGCGCCTGCTCCATGCTCTCGACCTGGATCAGTGCACCACGATCTTTCAACGCAGTACGGATAATCTCGGCACGCTCCATGCCATCGAGCAGTTTGTTGATACTCGCCTCGACCGCATCGAGGAATGCTGCATCGGGTGAGACCAGAATCGACTGCGCATCCTCGTCATGCTCTGCCTGGGAGAATAGATCCATCGCGATCCAGTCGGGATCGGTCTGGCCATCACAGACCACCAGAATCTCGGAAGGACCGGCAATCATGTCGATGCCCACTGCACCGAACACCATCCCCTTGGCGGTCGCCACATAGATGTTGCCCGGCCCGACGACCTTGTCGACCTGCGGTACGCTCTCGGTACCATAGGCCAGCGCCGCCACCGCCTGCGCACCACCGACACAGAAGACCTTGTCAACATCACAGATGGCCGCTGCCGCCAGCACCAGTTCGTTGACCGCACCATCGGGGGTTGGCACCACCATGATCAGCTCTTCCACCCCGGCCACCTTGGCGGGGATTGCATTCATCAAAACAGACGAAGGATAGGCCGCCTTGCCACCCGGTACATAGAGACCGACTCGATCCAGTGGGGTCACCTGCTGTCCCAGCATGGTGCCATCGGCTTCGGTGTAACTCCATGACTCGATCTTCTGATGTTCGTGATAACTGCGCACACGCTCGGCAGAGAGTTCCAGCGCCTTGCGTTGATCCTCCGGCAGATTATCCAGCGCCTGCTGCAGTCGCTCCTGCGGCATCACCAGCTCATCCATGCCATCAGCCGTCAGACGATCAAAACGGTTGGTGTACTCCACCAGTGCCGCGTCACCACGGCTACGGATCTCACGGATGATCTCGGTTACGGTCTGGTTGACCTGGTCGTTGGAGACCCCCTCCCACGCCAGCAACTTGTCCAATGCAGCATCAAAGCCAGCATCAGCCTTATTCAATCTTCTCATGGTGACTATCCTTGGTTTTTCTCTACTGCAGCAGACATGAGCTCAATGAGTGACTTCACTTGCTGACTCTTCATCTTCATCGCGGCCTTGTTGACCACCAATCTGGAACTGATATGGGCGATCTCCTCCAGCGGCTCCAGCCCATTGGCCTTGAGAGTATTACCGGTCTCGACCAGATCGACAATACGATCCGCCAACCCCACCAGCGGCGCCAGCTCCATCGCCCCATAGAGCTTGATGATCTCCACCTGCTGCCCCAACGAGGCGAAGTAGTCCTGCGCCGACTTCACATACTTGGTGGCAATGCGCATGCGCCCAGTTGGCTCCGGCGCACCCACCACACCGGCAGTCATCATCCGACACTTGGCAATCTGCAGATCGAGTGGCTCATAGAGATTTTCACCCCCATGCTCCATCAACACATCCTTGCCCGCTACACCGAGATCGGCGACGCCACGCTCTACAAAGGTGGGGACATCGGTCGCACGAATCACCACCACCTTCACATGATCCAAATTGGTATCGAGAATCAGCTTGCGACTGGTGACCGGATCATCAACCGGGCGAATACCCGCCGCCTCCAGCAGGGGCAACGTGTCCTTGTAGATGCGCCCCTTGGAGAGGGCAATAGTAAGCGGTTTTTCCATCAGGGTATTGTAACTGATTCAGTCGCTTCGCCACAGATTGGCTACTGCAAAACAGGTGTCTAATTCTCTCCACACAGCCCTATCGAACATCTTCACCAAAAGTAACCGTATCTACAGCTTGATTAAATGTCTCCTGATCCCAGGCTTGTGGAGTAGTTGGAGGGGTGTTTTGTGAAACTACTTTTGTTGCATACCCAACTTGATCAATTACAACGCTGCCTGCTTCATTTTCAATATAGATAGAGTCCCCGGATATCAGAGCGACCTCAATAGAACTACCATCCAGTGAACCACCCCAAAAGTCAGTACCACGCACACCAACCTGTGCCAAGGGTGTCTTAATGGTATAGAGTTCCCCCTGTAACTTGGCAATCTCTCCTGTAATACTTCTGAAAGCACCCGATGAGATTACAATATCTGCAATACCACGCCGTTTAGATCTACTGTATTGATACCGCCTGAAATAGATATTCGCATCAGAGCCTATAATCAATGATGCATTGTCAACCATCTGCAGTTTAAGTCGTGAGGCAGGCAGGGTTTCAAGGCGATCTCCTTCCGAGAGACGGGTACCCACGAGCACCCTCTTCTTGCCTGTATCAGAAACGATAAAGGCCTCCCCCTGAATTCTGGATACCGCACCAATTAGTTGGCTACTATCGGTAATTCCAACCTCAGCCAATACCGAAGAACTTACAAGAAGCTGAAACAGGATCGTGACCGCAAAAACCAGAACTCTTACACCTCCGAGGATACTTGTGATTCCTTTGTGTAGAAGAGGAGATAGCGTCAATTGAGTCTCCCTCAGATGATGACAAACAAGCTACAACTATTACTCTTGCCTATTTCTTACTCTTGCCTGTTTCCAAGCAGACATTATGGCAATGACCTGTCCTTGCTCTTCAATTGCGCCTCATGTTCCTTCAACAACTTGCTGTGCTCTTCCAACTGCTGCCTGATCTGCTCCAGCTCACTGTTGCGGGCAGCCGCCTTCTGCTTCAGCTTGGAGATTACCGAGAGCACCTGTCCCGTCTCCTGCTCCTCACCAGAACGCTCCACACCATCCATCGCCTCCCGCTTGCGCTTGTCAAGATAGATGGCAGTCACTGTTGATACAACAGCAGCAATAGTGACAGGAATCAGTGGGATCATGGTGTGCTCCTTTTTACAATCCGTGTTCGATTTCAGCAAACTCAGGGGAGTCGTTCAATCTCCGCGCCGAGCTGCATCAATTTTTCCTCAATCGTCTCATAACCACGATCAATATGGTAGATACGTTCAATCAGCGACTCACCCTCCGCAGCCAGCGCCGCCAGCACCAGACCGGCGGAGGCGCGCAGATCGGTCGCCATAACCCGCGCACCAGTCAGTTTTTCCACCCCCTCCATTATTACGGCATGGCCATTGATCTGCAGATTGGCCCCCATCCGCTGTAGTTCCGGCACATGCATGAAACGGTTCTCGAAAATGGTCTCGGAGATCATTCCACTTCCAGAAGCAATCGAGTTGAGTGCCATGAACTGTGCCTGCATATCGGTCGGAAAGGCGGGGTGGGGAGAGGTGGTGAAGCTGACCGCTTTGGGTCGTCGCCCTCCCATATCGAGAGAGATTTTCCCTTCTCCACTGTTGATCTCCGCCCCAGCCTCCTCCAGCTTCAACAGTACCGACTCCAGCAGCAGCGGATCACTATCCACCACCTCAATGGAGCCACCAGTGATCGCTGCAGCGACCAGATAGGTACCGGTCTCGATCCGATCAGCAATGACACTGTATTCCTCCCCCTGCAGACTTTTCACTCCCTCAATCTCAATGGTACTACTGCCCGCCCCGGAGACCTTCCCCCCCATCGCGTTGATGAAGTTGGCCACATCCACCACCTCTGGTTCACGCGCCGCATTCTCCAGAATGGTCTTCCCTTCGGCCAGCGCTGCAGCCATCATCAGATTCTGGGTACCGGTCACCGTCACCGAGTCGAGCAGAATGTGTGCTCCCTTCAGCCGTTTGGCAGTGGCATGGATATAGCCCTGCTCAATCTCCACCTCTGCCCCCATCGCCCGCAACCCATCCACATGGAGATTGACCGGACGTGCGCCGATGGCACATCCACCAGGCAGTGAGACCTTCGCTTCCCCCGTACGGGCCAACAGCGGCCCTAGCACCAGAATCGAGGCGCGCATGGTCTTGACCAGATCATACTCTGCTATCGGATTGGGAATATCGGCCGCATCCACTCCCAGTCCATTGGCATCTTCCAGCGTCACCCCCACCCCCATCTCGGCAAGCAGACTCATCATGGTACTGACATCTTTCAGCTGAGGCACACGGCGGATGGAGACCGGACTCTCAGCCAGCAGTGAGGCGGCCAGAATCGGCAGTACCGCATTCTTCGCACCGGAGATGCGGATGCGCCCCTGCAACGGTTTTCCACCTACGATACGCAGCTTATCCATCTTATCCTCTCAATTTATAGCCGGAACGGAGTAACAGAACCGTACCACCGGACAGTCCGACCAGAAATAGCAGCGCCACCCAGAGGCTCTGCAGATAGGAGATATCAGAGATCCCCAGGAAGCCATAACGGAAGCCATCGATGAGATAGAAGACCGGATTCCAAGCCGAGATCTGCTGCCAGAAGGGAGAGAGATCCTGAATCGAATAGAAGACCCCGCTGAGAAAAGTGAGTGGCAGAATAATGAAATTTTGGAACGCTGATAGATGGTCATACTTCTCTGACCAGATTCCGGCAATCAATCCCAATGCTCCCAATACGCCACTGGAGAGTAGTGCAAACAACAGAATCAATCCCACCGAGTGGATCTGCACCTCTATCAGCAGTGCTGCAATCAGCAGTACAGCCCCTCCAGTCACCAGGCCACGCAGAATCGCCGCACCGAGAAAGGCGAGATAGACCTCCAGAGAAGAGAGCGGGGCCAGCAACATAAAGACGATATTGCCATTCATCTTTGACTGTAAAATACTGGAAGAGCTGTTGGCAAAGGCGTTCTGTGCCAACGTCATCATCACCAGCCCCGGGATCAAGAAGCTGCTGTAGCTGTGCCCCTCATAAACCACCACCGCCTCTTCAAACACTACCCCAAAGACCAGCAGGTAGAGCAGCGTCGAGACCGCAGGGGCGAGTATGGTCTGTACCGAGACCTTGAGAAAACGCCACACCTCCTTCTTGAACAGCGTCCAGCAGCCAAACAGATTCATTGTGGTTGCGCCTCCCCCTCTCCTGTGAGATCGAGAAAGACCTCCTCCAAGGTCGGTTCACGCAGCTGCAGCTGTTCCAGTGGAATCCCGATAGAGGCAAGTTGCTGCAACAGTGGATGTCCCGATTCCAGCACACGTGGCAAGCGAATCTGAGTACGGTTGCGGCTACGGGAGATGATCGCAGACTCCACCAACTGCGGCAGTGCACCATCGAGCACTCCATCCACCACACCGATCTGGTGGACATACTGCGCAATCAGTTCCTCCTGGTCATTGAGCGCCACCAGTTCTCCCTGGTTGAGAATGGCGATACGGTCACACATCGACTCCGCCTCCTCCAGATAGTGGGTGGTCAACAGGATGGTATGCCCCTCTTTGTGCAGGCGGTGGGCAAAACTCCAGAGTGCGCGACGCAGTTCCACATCGACCCCGGCGGTCGGCTCATCCAGCACCACCACTGGCGGACAATGCACCAGCGCCTGTGCAATCAGTACCCTGCGTTTCATCCCACCGGAGAGACGCTGCAGATTCTCATCCCGCTTGTCAGTCAGATTGAGGGTCTCCAGCAACTCCTCCAACCAGGCATGATTCCCGCGCCCCATACCGAAATAACCGGACTGAATGGTCAACATCTCCCAGACGGTAAAGAAAGGGTCATACACCAGCTCCTGCGGCACAATGCCGATGTGGTAGCGGGCATTGCGGTAATCATCCACCACATCATGCCCCATCACCTGAATCTGCCCCTCTGTGGCACGGGTCAACCCGCCCATGATATTGATCAAGGTCGATTTGCCGGCACCATTGGGGCCGAGCAGGCCGAAAAACTCCCCCTGCTCCACCTCGAAGCTGACCCCCTTCAGTGCATGGGTGGTTGGGTAACGCTTCTCAACCTGATTGAGCTGAATTGCCGGAACTGCCATATTTGATTTCCCGGAGGCCGCTTATGCGTCAACCAAAAGCAGCTCTGCTACACCACCAATAGCAGCCAGCCGCTGCAGTGCATGGGGAGGACTGGAGATCCGGAGCTGTCGCTGCTGAGCCCGCATCTGACGCACCCACTCCAACAGCAGCGATACACCGGCACTATCCACCCGACGCACCCCCTTTAGATTCAAATAGAGGTCGCCCGCTCCGACAAAGAGTGCTGCAGACTCATCCAGTGCCGCACTCACCGTGGCAAAGGTCATCTCCCCTTTCAGGTAAATCGCCCCCCCCTCTGCCGAAAGGGTCAGCCCACTCACCCCTTCTTCTGCTCCGTATTGTGTGTAGAGAGACGCTTGATCAGCCCCTCCAGCCCCACCTTGCGGATCTCTGCTCCGAAACTGGAGCGGTAGTTCTTCACCAGACTGACACCATCGACAATGATGTCAAACACCTTCCACTCCTTCTGTTTGTCGATCCGCACCCGGAACAGTACAGGGATGGCAGGCGCACCGGAGTCCCCGGAGAATTCAGCCTTGACTACCGCATCCTTGCGCTTGGGGTCGTGATGGAACGGCTTGAAGGTCACCGTCTTGCCACGGAACTCCAGCAATGCGCTGGCGTAGGTGCGAATCAGCATATTGGTGAACTCATCCTGAAAGCGCTGACGCTGCTCCGGAGTGGCTGTGCGCCAACTCTTGCCGATGATCCAGCGGGACATCAACTTCATATCCAGAAATGGCAGCACAAACTCATCCACCAGCTCACGCCCAACCACCTGCACCTGATCCGGGTTGGCCTGCATGAACGTCTCCTTCTCCTCCAGGCGCTGGAACACATGGGAGGTCAGCCGTTTCATGGTGACATCCGGTGTCTCCGTCGCTGCTTGTGCAACCGGGAAGAGAGCGGAAAGGAGTAACAAACTACTCAAAAGCAGTGCATGGAGTGAACGCATAATCGATGACCTGAACTGTAAAATCGGAACCGCCTATTTTCGTCGTTTATTGGATTTTCGACAACCTACAATTTGTTACAAATTTATTGGGCACTGTCTTCAACCTGATTGAAGAGGAACTGCCCAATAACCTGCTCCAGCGCAATCGAGGACTGTGTCATCCTCACCTCATCCCCCGGATAGAGGAAGGCAAGTGCTCCACCTCCCGGTTCAAGACCAATATACTGCTCCCCCAGCATCCCTGCAGTGAGAATACTGGCCGAGGCATCCTCATAGAGGATCGTCGTACAAGCAGGAGCCCCCCCCTCCTTGTCACAGAGCTGAATCTGTCCCTGCTCATCAAACAGTTGCTCCCCCTGTTCACCAATACGCTGCAGCGGTAACTTCTCCGGATCGATCTCCATCCGCACCACTGCGCGATACTCCTGACTATCGAGATGGATACCGGTCACCCGCCCCACCTGAACCCCGGAGATGGTGACCGGAGCACGCACCTTCAACCCACCGATCTCATCAAAGCGAGCCTCAAGAAGATAACCGGAGTCGTTACTGTAACTACTTAAATTACCCACATAAAAGGCGGACGCCACCAGTGCAGCAATTCCCAACCCGACAAAAAGGCCCACCCATATCTCAACCGTTCTATTCTGTTTCATACATTAAGCACCGAACATCAACGCAGTTAACACAAAATCAAGTCCCAACACCGCCAACGAGGCGTGCACTACCGTTCGCGTAGTGGCCCGCGAAACCCCTTCCGAAGTCGGCGTCGCATCATACCCCTCAAATAGTGCGATCCAACTCACCACAAAGCCAAACACCACACTCTTGATAATCCCACTCAATAGATCATCATAAAAATCGACCCGCGCCTGCATCTGTGACCAGAAGGCACCATCATCCACGCCCAATAGTGGCACCGCCACAAAATAGCCGCCATAGACGCCAAGCACGGTAAAGATCGCCGTCAATAGCGGTAGCGAGAGAAAACCGGCGAGAAAACGGGGAGAGACGATGCGGTGCACTGGGTCAACCGCCATCATCTCCATCCCGGAGAGCTGCTCGGTCGCCTTCATCAGGCCAATTTCAGCAGTCAGTGCTGAACCCGCCCGCCCGGCAAACAGGAGTGCGGCCACCACCGGTCCCAGCTCACGAACCAGTGAGAGCGCCACCAGCACTCCCAGTGACTCTTCGGCCCCAAAATCAACCAGTGTATTGTACCCCTGCAGCCCCAGTACCATACCGACAAAGAGCCCTGCAACCACCACAATCAACAACGAGTGGACACCTACCGCATGGAGTTGCTGAATCACCAGAGAGAAGCGTGGTAACAGAGAACCGATACCACCCAGCAGGTGGAACAGAAACAGGGTACCACGCCCCAGACGCTGCAGTGGATTCATCCCAGCAATTCCTCCTGCAACAATACGGAGGGGTAATGGAATGGCACCGGTCCATCCGGTTCACCACGCAGAAACTGCTGCACCCACTCATTTTTGGAATTACGGATCTGCTGCGGCGTTCCTCTGCCCACCACCTGCCCCTCGGAGAGCAGATAGACATAGTCGGCAATGGATAGAGTCTCCTCCACATCATGCGACACCACTACACTGGTGAGTCGCAGTGCACGGTTCAACTCACGAATCAGCTTGATCAACACCCCCATCGAGATCGGATCCTGGCCGGTAAAGGGTTCATCATAGAGCACCATCATCGGATCCAGCGCAATCGCCCGCGCCAGAGCCACCCGTCGCGCCATTCCACCCGATAGTTCAGCCGGCATCAGATCCTGCGCCCCACGCAGACCGACCGCTTCGAGTTTCATCAACACCAAGTCCCGCACCATCGACTCAGGCAGATCGGTGTGCTCACGGACCGGGAAGGCGACATTATCAAACACCGTCATATCGGTCAGCAGCGCCCCACTCTGGAACAGCATGCCGATGCGTTTGCGTAGTCGGTAGAGCCCCCGGCGATCCAACTCATTCACCACTTTACCATCCACCTGAACAGAACCTGACTGCGGTGCCAGCTGTCCTCCAATCAACTTCAGCAACGTGGTCTTGCCGGTACCACTCGGCCCCAGAATAGCAACCACCTTGCCACGATGAAAATCAAGATCAATATCACGAAAGACAACCGATGGCTCTCCACCACGCCCCTGATGCTCAAACTCAAGACCACGAATCCGCACCAGCACATCAGTTTGCTTTCTGCGGGGACGTCTCTTCTGGTGATGAGGGTGGGGCATACTGCAATTTTATCCTAATAGGGAGGAGATGGTCTCAGCATTGGCGAGGTTGGCAACCAACCCGGCCCCCGGCACAAAGAGCAGAGTATCCGCCCCCAGATCATTTAGTTTTTCAATCAGTTGCCGCATCGCCATTGGAGACAACTCCCCTTCCACCTCTGCTACTGCAACTGTTCCCTCACTTTGCAGTGACAGCACTCCTTCAAAACGATCGGTCGAAGCTGACTGCGGAGAGATCACGCCCAACAGTTGCTCTCTCAATGGTGATAACAAGTGCTGTGCCACTTCCCGCTCCTCTGCTGTTGTCTCCTTCGGGATCAACAGAAAAAAGCCAAACTGCTCATGGGTATCTTCGGCCCACTCCTCAATATCCTCTTGCTCCAGCCCCTCCAGTGCAGTCAATGGAATCGCTGCCCGATCCAGCTCATTGGAGAGGTAGGTAAGATGCCAATCCGCTGGAAGATCTTCCGGGAAAAAACCACTCTGCTCAAAGCCGTTCTCCCAGCCCACGGTTCCCAGCTTCAGTTGTGGAGTATAAGTTTCTGACATTTATCCAGTATACTACGACCCATGATTGAGAACCTTATCGCAATATTTGCCGGTATTGCCCTGCTGGTCTGGAGTGCGGACCGTTTTGTACTGGGGGCAGCAGCTACCGCCGAGCATCTTAACGTCTCCCCGCTGGTGATCGGTCTGGTCATTATGGGTTTCGGCACCAGCGCCCCGGAGATGATGGTCTCCTCACTGGCCGCATTCGAGAATAGCCCCGGCATCGGTATCGGCAACGCCATCGGTTCCAATATCGCCAATATTGCGTTGGTGCTCGGTACCACCGCGCTGATCATGCCGATTGCGATACGCTCTGCTGTACTGAAACGGGAATTTCCATTACTGCTGGTGGTTACCGCCGGCTGCGGTCTGCTGCTGCTCGACTACTCGCTGGATCGGCTCGATGGCATGATCCTCTTTGCCGGTCTGTTTCTGCTGATGGCCTGGCTGATCCACGCCAATCGCGAGGCACAAGGAGACGACGCCTTCCCCGCCGAGGTAGAGGATGAGATCCCGCACGACATGTCGATGCAAACCGCCCTGATCTGGACTTTGACTGGGCTGGTAGTACTGCTACTCAGCTCCCGTCTGATCGTCTGGGCTGCAGTGGAGATCGCCCACGCCTTCGAGATCAGTGAGTTGGTGATCGGCCTCACCATCATCGCCATCGGCACCAGCCTGCCGGAGCTGGCCGCCTCCATCACTGCAGCACGCAAGAACGAGCATGATATGGCGATCGGCAACATCATCGGTTCCAACCTCTTCAACATTCTCGGCGTACTTGCACTGCCGGGACTGATTCTCCCCAGCGTCATTGAAACCTCGGTACTGACCCGCGACTACCTGATCATGGCGGGGCTGACAGTGATGCTCTATCTGATGTCGACCCTGTTCAAGAGTGAGAGAAAGGTGATTGGTCGCATTGAGGGTGCCATCCTGTTGAGCTGCTTTATCGGCTATATGGGGTTACTCTACCAACAGACGGTGACTGTATGACAGAGAGACAAAAAATTGCTGAATTGGGACGCGCAGTGATCCGCGAAGAGGCCACTGCAATCAGCGCGCTACTGGAACGTGTTGACCGGGACTTCGAACAGGCCTGTGAAACCATGCTGGCCTGCAAGGGGCGCGTAGTGGTGATCGGCATGGGCAAATCAGGCCATATCGGCAACAAAATTGCCGCCACCCTCGCCAGCACCGGCACCCCCGCCTTCTTTGTCCACCCCGGCGAGGCGAGCCACGGCGACCTCGGCATGGTAACCGAGAACGACGTGGTAATCACTCTCTCCAATTCCGGTGAAACCAGCGAGGTGCTGATGATTCTACCGGTGATCAAGCGGCTCGGCGTACCGATGATTGCGATGACCGGCAACCCCAATTCAACGCTGGCACAGGGAGCCAACATCCACCTCAATGTCGGGGTAGAGAAGGAGGCCTGTCCACTGGGACTGGCCCCCACCTCCAGCACCACTGCTGCACTGGTAATGGGCGATGCACTGGCGGTGGCACTGCTGGAGAGTCGCGGCTTCACCGCCGAGGACTTTGCTCGCTCCCATCCGGCCGGGGCGCTGGGTCGCCGGCTGCTGCTGCGCATCGGCGACATTATGCACAAGGAGGATCGGGTTCCGGCAATTACGAGCGGTGCAACGGTGCGTGATGCACTTTTCGAGATGACCTCCAAGGGGCTGGGAATGACCGGAATCGTCAGTGCCGACGGCAGACTGCTCGGCGTCTACACCGACGGTGATCTACGCCGCACCCTGGATCAGAAACTGGATATTCAGACCACTCCCATTGACCAGGTGATGTCCGCCAACTGCACCACCGCTCACGCCGAACTATTGGTGGAGGAGGCGCTGCAGATCATGGACCGCAAGAACATCAACGGCCTGTTTGTAATAGACAGTGACAAGCGACTGGTTGGCGCACTCAACATGCTCGACCTGCTCCACGCCAAGGCGGTCTGACCATGTTTGATGTCGACAACACCACACTGGAACTGGCCCGGCAGATCAAGCTGGTGATCTTCGATGTTGACGGAGTGCTGACCGATGGCCGCCTCTACTTTGGCGATGATGGACAGGAGTACAAGGCCTTCTACTCCAAGGATGGGCTGGGGATGAAGATGCTGATGAAGAGTGGTGTGGAGATCGGCATCATCACCGCACGCAGCGCCCCACTGGTGGCCCACCGCATGGAGAATCTCGGCATTCAACACTTCTATCAGGGGCAGGGGGACAAGGTACCCCCCTTCGAGGAGATGGTGGAGAAGCTGGGGATCACTCCACAACAGGTCGCCTATGTCGGCGATGATCTGATTGATTTACCAGTAATGAGCCGAGTCGGTTTTGCCATCGCAGTATCCGATGCACACAGTGAGGTGGTTCAACGCGCCCACTGGACCACCCCGCACGATGGCGGAATGGGTGGCGCACGCAATGTCTGCGATCTGATCATGTCTGCACAAGGGACACTGCAGGCGATGATTGATGGTCAGGTACGCGGAGTCACCAATTGAAGAATCTGATCACTCTGCTGCTGGTACTGGCGGTCGCCGCCACCTGGTACTTTGCCCCCAAACCACAGCAGGAGACCGCACAAACCGACATTCCGACCGACTACTTCATTGTTCAGTTTGACCGCAAACAGATGAACCACGAGGGCAAGGTGGCGAGTACCTTTCATGCCGACCGCGTCGACCACTATCCCAAACTCAACCGTGCAGAGATGGTGCAGCCGCGCGCCATCACCTACAGTGAGGGCGCTCCCCCCTGGTTCCTGCGTGCCGACCATGGAACCCGCTATGAGGATGACAACCGCATCACCCTGACTGGCGACGTGGTTGCCAACCAGCGCTACCGTGACAGTAACAAATTCACCCTGATCGAGAGCGAGATGCTCGACCTCTTCGCCGACGAAGACTACTTGGTCACCGATCAACCCATCACCTTCACCACCGAGAGTGCCGTCACCCAATCGATTGGCGCCAAGGCGTGGATGAAGAGTGGCCGTCTACAGTTGTTGAATAGTGCCGCAAGCCACTACCAGCCTTGATATGATCTGCAAAACTTCACTGCTCTGATCCAACCATGAAAAAACTAGCGCTACTCATTTCCACACCACTACTCACCTTCCCAACCCTGCTGCAGGCTCTGCCGGATGACAAGGATCAGCCCATTGAGATCTATTCAGAGAGTGCCGAACTGAGGGACAAGGAGGGCTACGCAGTCTACAGCGGCTCAGTGCGTATGACCCAGGGCTCCCTGGAGATTGATGCTGACAAGATTGAACTCTTCTTCAAGAACAGTGATCTGGAGAAGGCGGTGATCTATGGGGGAGACAAGAAGCAGGCCTACTTCCAGCAGATTCCCAACCCCGGTGACGAACCGGTACGCGGTCTCTCTGATCGGCTCGTCTATCAATCCAATGATGATCAGATCCGTCTGCTCGGCACCAAAGATCGAGAGGCGGTATTCTGCCAGAAGGGGAGCGAACAGAAGGGGCAGCGCATCCTCTACGATACCAATACCGATGTAATGAAGGCGAAGGCTCGCACCCGCACCGTGTTCCGCCCCGACAGCGCCCCCGGCAACTGTAACCATATCCGCTCTCCACATAGAAAATAATCCCCTATACAACCGATGGATCAACGCGATATACGCCCCCACCTTGCGGCGCAACATCTGGAGAAACGTTTCGGCCGGAAGCGTGTCGTACAGGATGTCTCTATTGAGGTGTTCGGAGGAGAGGTGGTCGGCCTGCTCGGCCCCAATGGAGCTGGAAAGACCACCTCCTTCTACATGATTGTCGGGCTGATTCGGGCCAACAACGGCAGCATTGAACTCAACGGCAAACGCATCACCCGCATGGCGATGCACAAACGGGCCCGCCTCGGTATCGGCTATCTGCCGCAGGAGCCCTCGGTATTCAGAAAACTGTCGGTGGAAGACAATATCCTTGCCATTCTGCAGTACCGAGAGGATCTGGATGAAGAGGATGCCGAGGTGGAGTTGGAGAATCTGCTGGAGGAGTTCCACATCAGCCATATCCGCAACACCAAGGGGATCAGCCTGTCCGGTGGCGAACGCCGTCGGGTGGAGATCGCCCGCGCACTGGCCGCCAACCCCAATTTTATCCTGCTCGACGAGCCCTTTGCCGGCGTTGACCCGATCTCGGTGATCGACATCCAGAAGGTGGTACGCCATCTGGCTGCACGTGGAATCGGAGTGATCATCACCGACCATAACGTGCGCGAGACCCTCAATGTCTGCAATCGTGCCTATATCATCAGCGAAGGGACAGTGATCGCGCAGGGTAATCCCGACCATATTCTGGAACATGAGCAGGTGCGCGAGGTCTATCTGGGCGACCATTTCCGCATGTAAAACAGTTTATAGTTTCAGGCACTTAGAGGAACCCTATCGTTTCAGGTATTTTATGGCTATATCATTAATAGTTCCTGTGATATAACAACATTATGAGAAGTACATTTTTTCTGCTGAACCAATGACCCTATGCTGAATCAGTCACTTAACCTCCGCATCGGTCAACAACTCAAGATGACCCCACAACTGCAGCATGCAATCCGCATGTTGCAACTCTCCGCTATTGAACTGCAGCAAGAGGTGCAGGAGATCATGGAGAGCAATCCCCTGTTGGAAGAGGGCGAAGAGGAGCACGCCGCAGAGGGTCAGGAGCAGGAGAACAGCAACGAAAAAAGCAGTGAAACCACAGCCGAATCGACCCCGGATCAGGAGCAGGCCACCATCGAGCAGGAGAGCATTCCTGACGAACTGGAGAGCGACAGCAGTTGGGAGGACACCTACGATATTCCATCAATGCTCGGCAGCAGCGGTCCCGGTGAGGGCTTTGAGCCCCAGGAGATCCACTCCGCCTCCGGCACACTCTATGACCATCTGATTTGGCAACTCAATGCACTCCCTCTCTCTGATCGAGACTTCAGCATTGCCATCGCCGTCATCGATGCCATCAATGGCGAGGGCTATCTGGAGGAGACTCCCGAAGAGCTGATGGAAGCATTTGACCTTGATCCCGAAGTGGAAATGGAGGAGCTGGTCACCCAGATCAAGCAGATCCAGCAGTTTGACCCGCCCGGCGTTGGTGCCAGGGATCTGCAGGAGTGTCTGCTGATTCAGCTCAAACAGCTGGACGATCCCTCCGAGAGTGCACGTATCGCCCGCAACTGGGTCGAACACCACTTCAAACTGCTCTCCAGTCTCAACTCCAAACAGTCACTGGAGCAGATCGCGCGCAAGCTGAAGACCACACCCGACATGGTCTCCGAAGCGCTGGAGCTGATCCGCTCGCTTGATCCCAAACCCGGCGAGCAGATCGCCCCCTCTGCAGTGGAATATGTGGTACCCGATCTGATCGTGCAGAAACGGGGCAGCCACTGGGAGATCGAACTGACTCCGGAAACCAGCCCCAAGCTGCGCATCAGCCCCTTCTACCAGACCCTGAAGAGCGCCAAGACCAGCGGGGATGAGAAAGAGTACATCAACCACAACATTCAGGAGGCACGCTGGTTCCTCAAGAGTCTGCAGAACCGTAACGAGACCCTGTTCAAGGTCGCCTCGCACATCTTCCAGATGCAGTCGGAGTTCCTCGAAGAGGGGCCTGCAAAGATGAAGGCACTGACTCTGAAGACCATTGCCGATGCGATCGAGATGCATGAGTCGACCATCTCTCGCGTCACCACCAACAAATATGCTCAGACCCCCCAGGGGATCTTTGAACTCAAATACTTCTTCTCCAGCCAGCTCAGCACAGCGGATGGCGACGGAACCTCAGGCACCGCCGTACGGGCCATGATCAAGGAGATCGTGGACAATGAGGATCCAGCTAAGCCCACCAGCGACAACAAGATCGCACAGATGCTGGCGGAGAAGGGTGTCAAAGTGGCCCGGAGGACAGTGGCCAAATACAGAGACATTCTTTCGATACCTCCGTCGAATGAACGCAAACGATCCCTCTGATTCAGAAATGGGGATCACAACTACTACAAGGAGCGCATTATGCAGCTGAATATCACCGGTCACCATGTAGAGGTTACTCCTGCAATGAATGAGTACGTCACCAGCAAGATGGAGAAACTGGAGCGCCACTTTGACAATGTGACCAATGTCCACGTCATTCTCGGTGTCGAGAAGCTTCGCCAAAAGGCTGAGGCCAATCTTCACGTCAGTGGTGCCGATCTGTTCGCAGAGTGCACCGATGAGGACATGTACGCTGCAATTGATGGTCTGATCGACAAACTGGATCGCCAGGTGATCAAGCACAAGGAGAAGACCAACAGCCGTCGTTAAACGACAACTGTATCTCTCTGCGGGTTTGATCCTGCGGTAAACAACGAAATTCAGATCAATCTGATCGGCGGCTCTCTACTTCAGAGAACCGCCGATTCAGCTTTTGGAATCGATGAATTGAGCCTCTACATCATCAGGTGATCTATCTGATAGAGAAAATCGGCCAACTGCTGCAGAATTCACAAGACAACACTGGGGAAAACGGGGAAAATAGCTGGCTCAAGCAGCGCAGAAACAATATTCACCACCGGGAACTCTCCTCTCAGGAAAAGGACAGCGTACAACCATGAGCATCATGTTACACGGTATCGGTGTTGCCAGAGGGATCGCAATCGGGAAGGCCTATCTGATGGAGCATGGTCAACCCGACATCGCCGAGTACAACGTCCCTGAATATCTGGTGGAGTCGGAGATCGAACGTTACAAGAGCGCACTGGAGGGGGCTCGCAGCCAACTGGTCGAACTACGCTCAGAGGTTCCTACCGGTGTTCCAGGAGAAGTCACTGAATTTATTGATGGCCACCTATTGATGCTGGAAGACAACGCCATCAGCCGTGCCCCGATCAAGAACATCCGCCGCCAGCACTGCAACGCCGAGTGGGCGCTGAAACAGCAGCGCGATACGTTGGTTCAAGTGTTCGAGGAGATGGAGGATGCCTACCTGCGCACCCGCAAGGACGATATCGACCACGTCATCAACCGCATCATGACCCTGCTGCTACAGCAGGAGAACGACACCCAGGAGCTGCTGGAGCCCGACGAGGAGAGTGCAGAGCGCATCATCGTGGCAGATAACCTGACTGCTGCCGACATCCTCCAGCTCAATCAGCAGAATGTGGTCGGCATCATCACCGAGCATGGTGCCCCCAACTCCCATAGCGCCATTCTGGCCCGCAGCCTGCACATTCCCACGGTGATGGGCGCCGGCAACAGCCACCGCTACCTTCAGGATGGCGAGGCCGTCATCATCAACGGTAACAGTGGAATGATCCTGATCGACTCCGATGAGCGCGTAGTCAGCCACTACAAGGCACTGCAACAGGAGGAGCAGGAGCACAAGGAGTCACTCAGCAAGCTGCGCCTGCAGGCCGCCGTCACCCGGGACAACATCAAAGTCTCACTGCAGGCCAATGTTGAACTCCCCGAAGAGATCGAGGCGATGCAACAGGCCGGTGGGCGGGATATCGGTCTCTACCGTACCGAATTCCTCTTCCTCAACCGCGAGGAGCTCCCCAGCGAGGAGGAGCAGTACGAAAACTACAAGGCAGTGCTGGAACAGATCGGTGGTGCCACCCTCACCATCCGTACCCTCGACATCGGTACCGACAAACCCATTCCGGCAATTGCAGAGATGGAGAGCGCAGAGAACCCCGCGCTGGGGCTGCGTGCAGTCCGTCTAGTACTGAAAAATCTCGATCTGCTGCTGCCCCAGATTCGTGCCATCCTGCGTGCCTCTGCCCATGGCAAGATCCGCATGATGATCCCGATGGTGACCAGCCTGCAGGAGGTGGTGCAGATACAGAACCATATTGAGCAGGAGAAGCGCGCACTCAGCAGCGAGGAGATCGAATTCGACCCTGCACTGGAACTGGGTGCAATGATTGAAACCCCTGCCGCCGCACTCTCTGCCGATGGCTTTGCCCAACGGCTTGATTTTCTCTCCATCGGCACCAACGACCTCTCGCAGTATGTACTCGCCATCGACCGCACCGATGATCAGGTCAACTACCTGTTTGACCCACTACACCCTGCGGTACTGCGACTGATTCATAGCGTGATTGAGACCGGTAACCAACACGGTATTCCGGTTTCGCTCTGCGGCGAACTGGCGGGGGATGACCGTTACACCCGCCTGCTGCTGGGCATGGGTCTGCGTGAATTCAGTATGGGACCATCGATGCTGCCTGAAGTAAAACAGGCGATACTCAACACCCGTCTCGACTTTGTAGAGCCACTGGTAGAGCAGATTCTTGCCACTCCGTTTCATGACGAAATTCATCAGCTGTTTGAAGAGATCAACCGCTCTCGTTCCGACCACGGTTAAGGGTTAAGGTAACCACCATGCCACAGAGTCTTGACCAGGAGAAACAGACCCAATGGCTCAATACCGTCACACTGGCGATTGAGCATGGTGATCTGGCACCGGTTAAACAGCTCTTCACCACACTCCATGAGGCCGACTGCGCCCATCTGCTGGAGTCGATCCCCCCCTCCGAACGCCCACAAATCTGGTCACTGATCAGTTCAGATCAGCGTGCCGAGGTACTACCCCACCTCAACGATGAAGTGCGCTCCGGCCTGCTGGAGGGGATGGACAGTCAGGAGCTGGCTGATGCCGCCAGCCAGATCGATGCCGATGACATGGCGGATCTGCTGCAGGACATGTCCTACAGCCAGACCCAGGAAGTACTGCAGTCGATGGATGAACTCAACCGCCGTCAGGTGGAGGAGATCCTCTCCTATCCGGAGGACAGCGCTGGTGGTCTGATGAATACCGACACCATCGAGATTCGCTCTGACATCGATCTTGATGTGGTACTGCGCTATCTACGCATGCGCGGCACGCTGCCTGAAGGCACCGATAATCTGATGGTGGTCGATCGTGACAACACCTTCCTCGGAATCCTGCCGATTGCCACCCTACTCACCCACGACCCCGAATCCCGCGTCGAGGAGGTGATGGAGAAGGAGTGCGATGTCATCTCCGCCGAGATGGAGGACACCGAGGTGGCCAACCTGTTCGAGAGCCGCGACCTGATCTCCGCACCGGTACTCAACAAGCGCGGCAAGCTGATTGGCCGAATCACCATTGATGACGTGGTCGACGTCATCCGTGACGATGCCGACCACAACCTGCTGGGGCGCGCTGGTCTCGATGAAGAGGAGGATATGTTTGCCCCGGTCGGGGTCAGCGTACGCCGCCGCACCATCTGGCTCGGTATCAACCTCGCCACCGCCTTCCTCGCCTCCTGGGTCATTGGTCAGTTCGAGGCCACCCTGCAGCAGGTGATCGCACTGGCGGTACTGATGCCGATTGTCGCCAGTATGGGCGGCATCGCTGGCGGGCAGACGCTGACTCTGGTGGTGCGCGGTCTTGCCCTCAACCAGATCAGCGACTCCAACACCCGCTGGCTGATCGCCAAGGAGGGGGCCGTCGGGGTACTCAACGGTACACTCTGGGCCATTGTGGTCGGCCTCATCGCCTGGCTCTGGTTTGGCGACGGAGAGTTGGGCATCATCATCGCCGCAGCCATGACCATCAACCTGATTATTGCCGCTCTCTCCGGAGTTGTCATTCCTGTAGTACAGAAACGCATCGGAATCGACCCGGCACTTGCCGGTTATGTGGTACTCACCACCGTCACCGATGTGGTTGGCTTCCTCTCCTTCCTCGGCCTAGCCACCCTGTTTTTACTCTGATGGCCAAGCCACTGACGATCGGCCAAGTCGCAAAGCTGACTGATCTCCATGTCGAAACCATCCGCTACTACCAGCGTGAAGGGCTGATCGAAGAGCCGAGCAAACCATCCAGCGGCGGCTATCGCATCTACCCGCAAGCCACCATCGAGCGGCTCCACTTTATCCGCCGCGCCAAGCAGCTGGGGTTTACTCTGATCGAGATCAACAACCTGCTACAGATCGATGGTGAACAGTCCTGTGCCGCCGCCAACGAGTTTGCCCGCGAGAAGTTGGAGGAGCTGGAGCAGAAGATCCGCGACCTCCACTGGATGCGCGATACCCTACAGCGCATCACCAACCAGTGTGACAACCAGGGGTGCCGCCACGACTGCAATATCATCCAGAC
>CAYQFH010000008.1:0-39770 GCA_964416755.1 uncultured Piscirickettsiaceae bacterium
AGAGGTCAGAGGCCGCCTTGACCGACTCGATCACACCACACTCTCCATCTGCATCCACCTCACTACCCACTTCCGGCAGCTCGACAAAAACGATATCACCCAACAATTCCTGCGCATGGTCGGTGATACCAACGGTGACCAGGTCTCCCTCTTCACGTACCCACTCATGGCTCTTGCTGTACTTCAGATCATTTGGAATATTGCTCATGGTTTATTTCCTTGGTTTGCTATTTAACAGCTGCCTCGCGCAGAGACGCAAAGCCGCAAAGGTTTACTTCAAATTCAGTTTACTGCCTTGCCATCGCGAACGAACACAGGCTTGGTTAGCGTAACGGGAAGGCGTTTTCCACGCACCTCTACCTCACAACCCCCACTCACATCAGATGCGATACGGGCCAATGCAATGGTCTCATTCAGGGTTGGCGAGAAACCACCACTGGTGACCTCGCCCACTTCACGTTCTCCTACACAGAGCTTCTGGTGGCTGCGCATCACCCCCTTACCCTCCAACTTCAGGCCGACCAGCTTGCGTGGAACACCATCCGCCTTCTGCTGCTCTAGCACGCTTCTGCCATTAAAGGGGCGATCCTCATTGAGCACCACCGTCCAACTCAGCGCCGACTCCAACGGTGTGGTGGTGGTGTCCATATCGGAGCCATAAAGCATCATCCCTGCCTCCAGCCGCAGGGTATCTCGTGCACCCAACCCACACGGAGCAACACCAGCCTCCAACATCGCCTGCCAAAATGGCTCAGCATCTTGCGGTTGCAGCACTAACTCAAAACCATCCTCTCCAGTATATCCGGTGCGGGCGATAAAACCCTCTGGAACCGAAGCGGCCACAAAACGATCCAACTCTACCACCACGGTGCGAGACGCTTCACTGAGCCAATCCAGTACTACGGCACGCGCCTCCGGCCCCTGTACCGCCACCATCGCCAGATCGGGCTGCTCTTCCAGTACTGCCTCGAAACCCTCCAGCTGCTGCTGCATCCAGGCGAGATCCCCCTCACGGGTAGCGGCATTGGTGACAATACGGTAGTTGTGCCCCCCCAGCCAGTAGACGATCAGGTCATCGATCACCCCACCCTCCGGGTTCAACATACAGGAGTAAAGTGCCTTACCCTCCTGCTCCAACCGACCAACATCATTAGCCAGTAGCTGCTGCAGGTAGCGCTTGGCATCGGCCCCGCTGAGGTCACTCACCACCATATGGGAGACATCGAACATCCCCGCCTTGTTGCGGACGATGTGATGCTCCTCTTTCTGTGAACCGTAGTGCAGTGGCATCTCCCAGCCGGAAAAATCGACCAGACGCGCACCTGCCTGCTGATGGGCTCCATTCAGCGCAGTTTTCTTCAATATTTCTGTAGACTTTGTCATCTCTTCTCCTGTTTCGAGTGCGTTTCATATCTTGCGATATCGACCCCTCTGTCCAGGTACCTGAGAGATTGGACGATCCACAATATCTCCGTAGTTCGTCGTCCCCTTCGGTAGATCTTGTTGATCTTCTCCAGAGCCAGCTGAATGGTCGTGGTCCTTTTACCTGAGCGTTTCCGGGCTGTTGCGCCTTCGGTGCCCCTCTACTAGTAAACCAGCTTGCGGGATCTCTCCCACGACCTGTAACTGAGTCTCGAATTCTACAGTTGGTTGCAAACACTATTCAACAGAAATCACACACAACAAATCTATAAATAACTTTATATACAAAGCAAGAAAAAAATGGATACTTGTAACATTTTGTAACAAATTAACAATATCAATTCTTTAGATGAACAGTCCAACCGCCACAATCGACCTCTCCCCACGAGAACATCAGGTGCTCAAACTACTAGCCAACGATCACAGCAATGCAGAGATCGCAGACCTGCTCTTTGTCAGCCTGCGCTCTGTAGAGAAGTACCGTGCTGCTCTGCGTGAAAAACTGGAGTGCTCCAACCTGGACGAACTGCTTGAGTGTGCCCGTGAGCAACAACTGGTCGACTAGCAAGCTTCGAGGTTTCCCTCACCTCCCATCCACCGCTCAATCTCCTCCACCGTTTTGGGGGCAGCTGCAGTTAGAATCTCACACCCCTCATCGGTAACCACCACATCATCCTCGATACGGATACCAATCCCTTGCCATTTCCTGGCAACCCCCTTCATCTCCTGCGGGATATAGAGCCCTGGCTCCACCGTCATTACCATACCCGGCTCCAACACTCGCCACTTTCCATCCACCTTGTATGCACCCACATCATGCACATCCATCCCCAACCAGTGGCCGGTCTGGTGCATATAGAAGGGTTTGTAGCGCTCTTCCTTGATCAGAGTATTGAGATCCCCCTTGAGAATCTTCAATTCCAGCAACCCCCTGGTGATCGCCCGCACTGCTGCACGATGCGCAGCATCCCAGCGTTTTCCGGGTTGGATCTGCCGGATCGCTGCCTGCTGTGCTGCCAATACAATCTCATAGAGTTGGCGCTGCGGCGCACTGAACTTGCCATTGACCGGAAAGGTGCGGGTGATATCGGCAGCATACCCCTGCCACTCCACCCCTGCATCGATCAGCACCAGATCACCCTCCTGCAGCCGGTCACTGTTGCGGATATAGTGCAGCGTACAGGCATTGTTTCCTCCTGCAACGATTGAATCATAGGCGACGGTACGACTCCCCTGTCGACTGAAGCTGTGGAGGATCTCTCCCTCCAACTGCTGCTCAACCATTCCGGGAGTGCACTGACGCATGGCATGGCGATGCGCCTCTGCCGTGATCTCTGCAGCACGGCGCATACACTGCAACTCCTCTCTTGACTTGATCAGGCGTAGCTCATGCAGCAGCGGATCGACCAGATGGAGTGACTGTGGAAAGCGGACACCAGCACGGTTGCGCTGACGAAACTGGTTGAGCTGCTTCAACAGAGCGGCTTCAACAGCATGTCCCGCCCCGACATTGAAGTAGAGGTTTTCCACACCACTCAACAGTTCTGACAACTGCTCTTCCCATGCATTGATCGTCCATGACCGGGTTGCGCCCAACTGTGACATCGCACGCTCCGTACCCAGCCGCTCTCCCACCCACTGTTCCATCTCGGGATCACGCTCTTGACAGAAGAGCATCCAGCTACGCTTGCGCCCCACCTTCTTCAATACCAGCACCGCATCCGGTTCGGCAAAACCGGTCAGATAGTAGAAGTCACTATCCGGATGGTAGGGGTACTCCACATCCCGATTTCGGACCAGGTGAGGCGCTGCCGGAATGATAGCAATAGCGTCGCCCTCCATCTTCTCCAGCAACGCACGTCGACGTCGAGCAAACAGCTGTGGTTTCATACTTCGATACCTTTAAGGTGTCTTTTAATGCAGTTGCGGATTGTCTGGAGTGGTCACAGGGTTGCTCTCCTCATGGAGCAGCAATGTCCCCATGCGAATATGTTCGACAATCTCGACAAAATCCATCTCATCCTCGTCACTCTCCTCTCCTCCCTCCTCTGGTGCAAACGAGGCACGAGAGATCTCCATCAGGTCCTGTAGAAACTCCCGCTCTGTCTCCCCCGCCTTGAGCACCTTGTCTCCCATGGCAGTTCCATAGCCATAGAGAAACCCCTCACACCACGCCGCCAACGCCTCGGTGCGCTGCGCCAATGGCGCCTCTTCCGGTAGCAGCAGCTGGAACTGGAGTTCGGCATCATTCAATTGCTGAACCACTTTGCCCAATACTCTTGCAAGCAACATCACATCCTCACGCGCCTGTAGATTGGCCTCATCACGCTCACCAATCAGTTCACGCATCCAGCCACCCTCGTCAGCCCCCTGACCGGAGGCGACCCGACCGCAAAAGGTACCCTGTAGCTCGGCACCATCCATCGTCAACGCGAGCCGATGCAGCGCCTCACTGACTCTCTCATAAGTGATCTCTTCATTCATAGTCGATAGTGTAACGATTCTGTAGTTGAAGAAAAGCAGAGATCACTCTATAGTCATGCAGTTATGAGTAAAACAACCCAACCATCTTCCGATCAGGCTTGGCGCACGGAGGTACAGCAGCTGGAGAACCGCATCCAGGAGCTGATTGCCCTCTGTAGCACCCTGCGCGATGAAAACCGGGGATTGCGTGGAAAAATTCAGCAAATCAGCAGTGAACGGGATCAACTGAAAGAGAAGAATCAGTATGCACTGAAGAGCGTGGAATCCATTCTCGCCTCAGTACAGGTACTGGAAAAAGAGTCATAACAGAAGCCATGAGTGAAGCCAAACCAGTATCCGTAACCGTACTGCAGAAAGAGTACAAAATTGCCTGCCCACCTGAAGAGCAGGACGCACTGATCCGCTCCGCAGCACTGGTGGACCAGAAGATGCGGGAGATTCGTGAACAGGGCAAGAGCAGCGGCCAGGATCGTGTTGCCATCATGGCCGCCATCAATATCGCCTACGAGCTACTGCAAACACAGTCTACCCATCAGGATGGTGTGGGCAGTGTAGCCAATGAACTCTCCCGTCTGAGAGGACAGGTCGAGGACGCGCTCTTTCAGGGACGCCAACTGGAACTCGGATAAATTCGGCAAGAGCCCAAAAAGGGCTTGCTTTTTACTAGCGGAAGGCGTAACTTATAGACCTATAAGAATTGGTGTCTACTGCGGTATTCGACCACTGGGACTCGACTCCTGGTCCTTAAATATTGACCCCGGGAGCCGATCTTATCCGGGATGTGTGCAGGTCCGTTGATCGGAAAGCCTTATTCCCAGATTGAGGCTCCCCCCCTTGAACTTTCAGGTTCAGGGGCGCAGACCCAGCCGGTACTTGTGGTAGACACCACCCTACTTCCCTATGACTTCACCTGCGATCCTTCGCAAAACCATTCGTCAACAACGCCGGGCACTGGATGATGCAGCGCATCAACTCCATGCCGATCTGCTGTTTGCCCATGTTACAACCCACTCACTCTTTCAGCGCAGCAAACGCATTGCCGGATTTTTCGCCAGCGATGGTGAGATCAACCCTGAACATCTTCTGGACCATGCACTGGAGCTGGGGCGCAGCTGCTATCTACCGGTACTGAATCAGCTGCACGGCAATCGTCTCTGGTTTGCACCACTCCATACAGATACAACATTGACCATCAATCGTTACGGTATTCCAGAGCCTGCACTGTTCCCCCCCAAACCGATCCCGATCTGGAGCCTCGATCTGGTACTGACCCCCCTGGTCGCCTTCGATCGCTTTGGCGGACGTATCGGCATGGGGGGCGGCTACTATGATCGCACCTTCAGCCACCCCAAACGCTCCGCCAATCGCAAACGCCCGTTTCTGCTGGGGGTCGCACACAGCTTTCAGGAGACCACGCGAATCAAACTCAACCCCTGGGATGTGCCTCTGGATGGAATCGCCACCGAGAAAGGGGTTACGCTGTTCTAGCGATCTGCCTCATCACGTTGAAACAGTAGCGTCCGGTCGTCCGATTCAGACTCGATAAAACGGTAGCCCGCCGCTGAAAAGTCCTTTAGCTGCTCCGGCCTTTCCAGACGGTTACGGATCACAAAATCACACATCATCCCGCGCGCCTTCTTGGCATAGATACTGATGATCTTGTAGACCCCGTTTTTCTGATCCTTGAATACCGGGGTGACAATTGGAAAATCAAGCTGATCGACATCAATCGAACTGAAATACTCACTGGAGGCGAGATTGATGACCGGTCCACCGGCAGCTTGCGCCGCCTCATTGACCAGCGACGCACTCTCCCCCTTCCAGAAGGCGTAGAGATCCTTGCCTCTGTCATTCTCCAGCCTGGTACCCATCTCCAGCCGGTGGGGCTGGATCATGTCGAGTGGACGCAATACACCATATAACCCGGAGAGAATGCGCAAATGGCCTTGAGCGAAATCAAAGTCCTGCTGTTCAAAGGCGGTCGCCGCCATCCCGGCATAAACATCTCCACGGAAGGCGAGGATTGCCTGCTTCGCCCGCTGCTCCGAGGTCTCGGTACTCCACTCCCGGTAACGATCCACATTGAGCCGAGCCAGATTGTCACTCAGCTTCATCAGCCGTTTCAGATCGGCCTCACTCTGCTGCTTCATGATGGAGGCGACCTCCTCTGCATGCTCCATCAATGCCGGGACTGTCTGTCCAATATCGGGAGACTGCTCTTCAAAATCAAGTTTCTTGGCGGGTGAGATCAGTAACAGCATGGCAAACTCCTAAGGTTGCAGTTGTTGGATGGCGGAACGGATCAGATCAAACTCCGGCTTCAACTTCTTTCTCAGCGAGCGTCCAACCGAACCACTATGCAGTACCGACTTGAAGGCGATCTCCTGACGTACATGAGCAAGCAGTGCCATCGCTTCCAGTTGAGGACGCAGTGCAGGTGCCTGCTCCAGCAACGCTCGATTCGACTCATGCGCCAGCACAGGTTCGAGAGAGAGCTCTGCCAGTGAGCGATGTGAATCAATGGACCACGACAACTCTGCAAAGAGACTACCGATCGCATTCATTAATGCATAGACGGAAATTTCATTGGCAACTGTATCCAGCAGTGCCGTGGCATGGTTGAGAAAGGTCTGACCAGCACTCCCCCATAACCTCAGCAACAGTTGCGCCACACAGTTATCCGACAGCTCCTGAAGCGGCCACTGCGCCAGCTGCGGATGCTCCGCCACCGGTTCAGGCAATGACCAGGGGCGCCCCTGCAGAAAGGCGATCTGGTAGATTCCCTTGCCCCGCTCCTGGCTGCGCTGCCAAATCCGTTCAATCTCAGCCTGCTCCAGTAGCCCCTCCTGCAGCACTCCGGAGAGGGTGGCAAGCACCTCTTCCGGCTCACTGATAAAGGGAAGATGCTCCATCAGAAACCGGGCGATCTCTCTACCCAACTCATCTTCAATCACACAGGCCCGCCGCAGCATATGCAGCCCCTGTTCTGCCTGCTGCGCGGTATTGGTCACTGCCCACCAGACCAGTCGCGCCAGTTCGATGGTCAATGCCGGAGAGTTGGCAACAGCCACCACCGCTTCCGGCTCGCCCAGCAGCAGAAACTGCTCCAGATGCTGTTCACCGGTATGCCCCATCCGGCTCCAGCGCTTGAGATAGAGCGGATAGCCGCCTGCACTACCCAATACATGCTCCGACAACATCTCCCGCAACGCCTTCAGGTACTGTTCATTAGGCAGATTGGGAGAGAGCGGGATAGATGCCTCACCATTGGGGGTCCAGGCATAGAGCACCATCTGATTCTCATCGATCCGCAATGCCTTGGGATCGTTGTGCAACATTACCTGCACACGTAGTTGATCTTCACTACTAAGCATTCATCACTATCCATTGAGTTGTATTCGTTGCCCCCACGGCACCGGCTGCTTCCCTTTGACCAGCCAGACAACCGGCACCATCGGCACCTCTGTTGGGAACTGCCCCTCTGCGTCGGTAAAGTAGAGTACCAGATCAGGCTGTCGATCCCGCTGTTGCAGCCACTCAAATACCGGCACAAAGCTGGTTCCTCTCCCTCCCTGGAGGGTAGAGAGGTCAATCTCCAACTCTTCCCAAGGCTCAAATCGGCGCGGCTCCCCCACAAACTCCATGTCGCAGGCAATCAGCGTCACAGCAGCTCGCATCTGCCCCTTGAGCCCATCCACCTCGGAGACAAACTCCTGAATCTCCTCCAGCGAAATGGAACCGCTGGTATCCACTACGGCCACCACATTGACCTCACCACTGCGCAAAGCCGGAAAGATCGCATCTGAGCCACGTCGGGTGGAGGGGCGGGTATAGCTGTAGTCATCCCGTGCCGAGGCGGTCATATAGCGCGCCAGCAACATGCGCCACGGCAGCTGTGGCTGAAGAAAATGATCAACCAGACGCGCCATTGCACCATCCAGCTTGCCCGCCTGCATTGCACTCTGTGCAGCACCGGCCAGATTCTGCTGCCATTGGGTCTGCAAATCCTGGCGCTCCGATTCACTCAACGGTGGCGGACGATCCGCCTTCCCCCCCCCGTTAGAAGATTGCGATTGAGGCTGCTGACCAGCCGCTGAATTGGACTGCTGCTCTCCCCCACCCTCTCCCTGATCAGAATCCCCCTGCTCTGAACCGGAATCCTCCGAATCTTCGTCATAGTCATCATAGAGGTGCTGATCAACCGGCTCTCGATCTTCATCTTCATCCAGCATCGGGTAGATCTCTTCTGCCGTCATTCCAGAGAAGTGCTCCAGATAGAGGGCATCGGGCGGAGACTGCATCCCCTCTCCAATCAACATCGCATTGATCGCGAAATCGGTCGCCACATCCCAGCGGTGCTTGTTGCGGTGCTGACGACGGGCAAAGTGGGAGAGAGCACAGTGCAGCGCATCATGCGCCAACATGAACTGCACCTGCTTTGGACTCAACTCAGCAATATAGTCGGCGCTGTAGTAGATGGAGCGAGCATCGGTCGCAGTACTCTTGCACCAGTCACCCGCCTCGACCAAAGGCAGACGCAGTACCAGTGCACCGAGAAAGGGGCGCTCCAGAATCAGCCGGGTTCGCGCTGCACTGAGTTTGGTTTCAATGACTTCGTCAGGCATATTCAATCAACGCAGAGAGACAAGGATCACTCATACAGCATCACATCCGCAATCGCCTTGGCCCACTCTCCAAACTGCGGCACCGAGAAGAGTGGTGCACCGATAGCACGATGCAGATCAGAGACCAGCATCACCCCCATCTCCCTCTGCGGGAAACGGTTGGCGTAGTCGAGAATATGGCCCAGCGCCACACTCAACCCATCATCCTCTTTCAGCTTGATTGCACGCCCCACCAATGCCGTCGCCACCGCATACTGCAGGTCGATCTCTTTTGGCATCTCCCCCCCTTCACCAGAGAGGATCTGATCCAGATCAGGCAGGTTGTGCAGATTATCGACAAAGGCGGTCAACTCAATCCCAGCGGCATTGCCAACACACCCCTGCAGTGCCCCCCGCAGCAGCTGCGACTCATCCCCAAATTTCTGCAGTGCACGGTGGGCAAACTCCCAGGAACGGGGGGTCGGGAAGGCGACTGGATTGTGGGCTGGGTCAAAATCGAACAGCAACTCGGGACGGAAACGGAGAAAGGCGATCACTCGCTCATCCACACCTTTGCTCCAGGCCCAAGCCACCCAATCATCCAGATGCACCTCCACCTCATAGTGGGAGAAGCGGTTGGCCAGCGGAGCCGGCATGGTGTAGGTGACACCACGATCCCCCTGACGGTTACCCGCCGCAAAGATGGCCCAACCATCAGGAACCTGGTACTCACCCAGCCGACGATCCAGGATCAATTGGTACGCTGCTGCAGAGACCGTCGGAGGTGCCGAGGTGATCTCATCCAGAAACAGGATACCGCGCTCACCATGGCGCTGCAGATCGGGCAACAGCGCCGGAATCGACCACTCCACCAAACCATCCTTGTGAAAGGGGATACCACGCAGATCACTCGGCTCCATCTGTGAGAGACGGATATCGACCACACTGCCTCCTCCCTCTGCTGCAACCTGCGCCACCATATCGGATTTGCCTACGCCGGGTGGCCCCCACAACATCACCGGGGTGTGGTGGCCTGAATCGGCACTCTGGTACTCACATTGCAAGATGGGAATCAGCTGGGCAGGTCTCATGGTTCGGTTACTCAATCCTTTGAATCAACAAATATCATACCAATACAGTAGGGTTTATTCGACCATTATTAGTATCGTTATAACGATCACAAATTATTTGATAAGATCGATCCGATAACGGTAGAGAGCAGCCATAATCCAATGAAAAAAGTACTGGTAGTCGATGATGAACCACTGATTCGTCTGATGATCAAAAAGGATCTGGAGCAGATCGGCTACCATGTGGATACTGCAGTCGATGGAGAAGAGGGGTGGAACAAGGTACTCAGCACTGCTCCTGATCTGGTGATCACCGATCTCAATATGCCCGGACTCTATGGTCTCGAACTGTTGGAGCGGATACGCAACCATGAAGAGACCAAAGAGCTGCCAGTACTCTGCGTCACCAGTGATAGCAACATCGATACCAAACAGCGGGCTATTCTGATGAAGGCGACTGGCTGGATACAGAAGCCCTTCAACTCCAAGTCATGGCGTGGCGCACTGGCCAAACTCCTGTAACGATCCCCTCTGCCCGCTGTGTTACGATAGGCGGAAACCGCTATACAAGTTTACTCATGAAAAAGATACTGGTAATCGATGACCAAGCCTCCATGCGCATGCTGATTCAGAGCAGTCTGGAGGAGCTGGGTTATCAGGTGATTACTGCAGCCGATGGGGCCATCGGCTGGGAGAAGATTCTGGAGGAGTCACCGGACCTGATCATCACCGATCTCAATATGCCGGGCGTCTACGGACTGGAGCTACTGGAGCGGGTTCGCAACACCGAGCAGACCAGAGAGCTGCCAGTGCTCTGCATCACCAGTGATGACAACATCGACACCAAACAACGCGCAGTCATCCTCGGGGCAACCGGATGGGTGCAAAAACCATTCAATGTGGTCGCCTGGGACAAGGCGCTGTGCAGGATCTTCGGAAAACGCTGCTCCAACTGCTAGTGTAGTGTCCTGAACTAGCTTAAAAAGAGCTTGTAGACCGGATTGTCACTCTCATCCTGATAGAAGTAGCCCAGCTTGTCGAGGAACAGCTGGTACTTGTCACGCTCGTCTGCCGGCACCTGAATACCACACAGCACCCGACCATAGTCGGCCCCGTGGTTGCGGTAGTGGAACAGGCTGATATTCCAGTTACGTCCCAGCTGAGTGAGAAACTGCAGTAGCGCACCGGGACGCTCCGGGAAGCGGAAGCGGTAGAGCAGTTCATCCTCCACCCCCTGTTGATGCCCACCCACCATATAGCGGACATGTACCTTGGCCACCTCATTATCAGAGAGATCCTCTACCGGGTACCCCTTCTCCTGCAGCCGCTCCACCAGGGTGGTTCGCTCTTCCACACTGGCCACCTGTAACCCCACATAGATGTGCGCGCTCTCCTTGTCGGCAAAGCGGTAGTTGAACTCGGTAATCTGGCGCTTGCCCAACAGCTGGCAGAATTTCTTGAAGCTGCCGGGTCGCTCCGGGATCGTCACCGCCAGCACCGCCTCCTTACCCTCACCCAGCTCAGCACGCTCCGCCACATGACGCAGACGGTCAAAGTTGATATTGGCGCCACTGTCGACTGCCACCAGTGTCTGATCCTCTACCCCATTCTTTGCAACATGCTTCTTCAGACCGGCAACCGCCAGTGCACCGGCTGGCTCCGCAATGGAGCGGGTATCATCGAAGATATCCTTGATTGCCGCACAGATCTCATCCGAGCTAACCAGCACCACCTCATCCACCAGCTGCTTACAGAGGCGATAGGTCTCCTTGCCGATCTGCTTCACCGCTACACCATCGGCAAAGATACCAACCTGTTTCAATGTCACCCTGCGCTTGGCCGCCAGTGCCGCATGCAGCGTTGGCGCATCTTCCGGCTCTACGCCGACTACACGAATCTCTGGATAAAGGTATTTGAGATAGGCCGCCATCCCCGCAATCAAGCCACCACCACCAACCGGGATAAAGACCGCATCGATCTTGCCGGAGTGCTGACGCAGAATCTCCATCGCAATGGTTCCCTGCCCTGCAATCACCTCCGGATCGTCGTAGGGGTGCACCAGTATCAGCCCCTGTTCCTGCGACAACTGCTGGGCATGCTGATAGGCGTCATCATAGGCATCTCCCACCAGTACCGCCTTTGCCCCATACTTGCGTACTGATTGCACCTTGATCTCCGGTGTGGTCTTGGGCATTACGATCGTCGCCTTCACCCCCATCTCCCGTGCCGACAGGGCTACGCCTTGTGCATGGTTACCCGCCGAGGCGGCAATCACGCCACGCTTCAACTCTGCCTCACTCAAGCTTGCCATCTTGTTATAGGCACCGCGCAACTTGAAAGAGAAGACCGGTTGTAGATCCTCCCGCTTGATCAGTATTCGGTTGTTGAGGCGCTCGGAGAGCCCACGTGCTGTCTCCAGTGGAGTTTCACGCGCCACATCATAGACACGCGCCTTGAGGATTCTTTCGATGTATTTTTTTGGCATGGCGACAAGTATACTTAGTAAAAACGGACTGAAAACAGGGAGAAGAAAAAATGACCCAGGACGAGATGAAAAAGGCAGTCGCAGAGGCGGCTCTGGAGTACGTGGTACCCGGCGAGATTATCGGTGTAGGCACAGGCTCTACCGCCAACTTCTTTATTGACGCACTTGCAACGATCAAGAGTCAGATCAAGGGGGCGGTCGCCAGCTCCGAAGCCACCGCAGAACGTCTACAAGGTCATGGGATTGAAGTGCTCAATCTCAACAGCGTCAGCAGCATGTCGGTCTATGTGGATGGTGCCGACGAATCCAACAACCAGCTCCACCTGATCAAGGGGGGCGGTGGTGCACTCACCCGCGAGAAGATCGTCGCTGCTGTAGCCGACAAGTTCATCTGCATCGCTGACGAGAGCAAACTGGTCGATGTAATGGGCGACTTCCCACTACCGGTTGAGGTGATCCCGATGGCACAGAGTTATGTCGCCCGCGAGATCATCAAACAGATCGGCGGACAACCGGTACTCAGAGAGGGATTCACCACCGACAACGGCAATGTGATTCTCGATGTACGCAACCTCAAGATCACTGAACCGGCCAAGACCGAGCAGATCCTCAACAACATTGTGGGCGTAGTCACCAACGGCCTGTTTGCAATGCGCCCTGCCGACACGCTACTGCTGGGCACCCCCAACGGCGTCCGCACCGTACAACCGGCATAGTCCAGCCACTGCCCCCACATCGGGGGCAGCACTCCAACCGATGATTCTTCAGGTAGCCATTCTTGCCGTTCCACTACGCAGAACCTTTGACTACCTTCCTCCCAAAAACATTGATCCCGACACGCTGAAACCGGGCATTCGCCTGCGGGTCCCCTTTGGTCGTCAACAGCGTATCGGCATCCTGCTCTCCATCCAGAGCAACTCCAACTTCGCCATCAATAAGCTGAAACCGGTCGATGAGATCATCGACCCGCAGCCACTGTTCCCGGAGGCACTCCATCAACTACTGCTGCAGGCGGCACGCTACTACCACCATCCACTGGGAGAGGTGCTGGATACGGCACTACCCGCATTACTGCGACAGGGACGGGCTGCCACTCCGAAACAGGAAAAGTACTACGCCCTCACCTCCTCAGGCGCCACAACCGCTGCGGATACGCTAAAACGCGCACCTCGCCAGCAGCAGATTATGGAGCAGCTGCAACAGCAGCCACTCAGCAGTACTCAATTGGCAGCACACTACAAGAACTGGCGAGAGCCAACCCTGCGCCTGATTGAGAAGGGGCTGGTGAAAGAGATCGAGCAGCGTGACAGCGAAGCCTCCCCTCTGCCCACTGATCTTCCTCATCCACTCAACCGAGAACAACAACAGGCGATTGATGCGATTCAGCAACAGACTCACTCCACTGCTCCAACTCCCATTCTGCTGGAGGGGGTCACCGGCAGCGGAAAGACCGAAGTGTATCTGCAGGCGATGCAGCCTGTTCTGGAGCAAGGGCGGCAGGTACTGATTCTGGTGCCAGAGATCTCACTCACTCCACAGACCGTGCGGCGCTTCCAGAACCGGTTTGGGCTGCCGATCGCGCTACTCCACTCCGGCCGTAACCAGGGTGAACGCTTCAATGACTGGCTTCATGCACGTAGCGGGCATGCCAAAATCATTATTGGCACCCGCTCCGCCATCTTTACACCACTACAGGCTCCAGGAATGATCATTGTTGACGAAGAGCATGACAGCTCCTTCAAACAGCAGGAGGGATTCCGCTACTCGGCACGGGATATCGCCGTGCTACGTGCACAGCGAGAGCAGATCCCGGTTATTCTCGGCAGTGCCACCCCCTCCTTCGAGAGCCTGCACAACAGCAGCCAGGAGAAATACCATAAGGCGAAGCTGACACAACGGGCGGGAGATGCTGCAACACCAGAACTCTCACTGATCGACATGCGTTCACGCAAGGTCGATCACCTGCTCTCTGCACCTCTGCTGGAGAAGATCCAACACCACCTGCAACAGCAGGGACAGGTGCTGCTCTTTCTCAACCGTCGCGGCTATGCCCCAGTACTCCTCTGCAAAGGGTGTGGATGGAGTATGAGCTGCCCCCGCTGTGACATCCACTACACCTACCACCAGGGACGCAAGCGCCTCATCTGCCACCATTGCGGTGGAGAGCGCCCGTTTCCAACTGCATGCCCAGAGTGTGGTGGCGAAACCATGAAAAGTGTTGGTGCCGGTACCGAGCGGATCGAAGAGGCGTTGCAGCAGCAGTTCCCCAACCACTCCATCAGCCGCATCGATCGTGATACCACCCGCAAGAGAGGGGCCATGGAACGGCTACTGGAGGAGATCCAGGATGGACAACATCAGCTACTACTCGGCACCCAGATGCTGGCCAAGGGGCACCACTTTCCCAATGTCACCCTGGTCGCCATTCTCGATGCAGATGGCGGTCTGTTTGGATCAGACTTCCGAGCCACAGAGCAGATGGGCCAACTGATCACACAGGTGGCCGGGCGCGCTGGACGTGAGAACAGAAAGGGGGAAATGGTGATCCAGACCCACAATCCAGACCATCCACTACTGCTGACACTACTACGTGAAGGCTACCCTGCATTCAGCAGACAAGCACTCTCTGAACGCAAACTGGCTCAACTTCCACCCTACAGCTTCCTGGCACTGATTCGCGCAGAAGCTGCTCATGCGACTGATGCATACCGTTTTCTCAATGAGGTGCGTGAGATCGCACAATCAAACAATGGCGGGACTGTAGAGATATTAGGTCCTATCCCTTCGCCAATGGAGAAGCGCGCAGGACGTTATCGTCTGCAACTTCTGCTGCAGTCTACACAGCGCAGTACACTCCATGGGCTGCTTCAACCATTGACTGATGAGATCGAACAACTAAAAAGCAGTCGCAAGGTACGCTGGTCGCTGGATGTTGATCCGGTCGACATGCTTTAGGCACCAATCTTTTCCATCTCATCGATCAACTGCCTTGCCTTCGATACTGCTGAATCATATTGAGAGTGATCAATCAGATCCTGAAGCTCTCTCCCTAAATTGGTGTGATGTTGAAAACCAAATGATGCCCCGGCACCTTTGACTACATGGGCAACAGAGCGAATTTCTGACCAGTTTTCTGTTTCAACAGCGGCGATCAGCCGCTCTTTTCGCTGCCTTGTACTATCACGATAGAGATCGAGAAGCTCATCATCAATCTCCATATCCAGCTCAACGCCAGACTCATATTGCGCACCGGTCACATTGGAAACCGCTGCAGTCTCACTCTCCAGAGCATCATGCCGGTACATCTTCCGCCAGATATCCGCCAGTGT
This sequence comes from uncultured Piscirickettsiaceae bacterium, assembly GCA_964416755.1. Lineage (GTDB taxonomy): Bacteria > Pseudomonadota > Gammaproteobacteria > Thiopontia. Next base: position 15,395 of record CAYQFH010000008.1, read on the forward strand.
TGCTGCTGCCTGCATTACCTCATCTGCCCGGAATGGCTTCTCAAAAAACAGCACGCCATCCCCCACCTCCTCCTTGATCTGTTTGAAACTCACATCACTGTAAGCAGAGACAAATACGATATGCACTCTCTCATCCAGTTCCCGCATCTGTTTAGCAGTCTCAAGCCCTCCCATCCCCGGCGGCATACGTATATCCAGGAAGACCACCGGAAATGGAGCCCCGACCTCCAGCGCCTGTTGAACCAACTCCACCCCCTGTTCACCTTGAGATGCTGTCACCAGCTGGAAATCATCCTCACTCTGTCCAGAATCATTATCAACCTGACGGGTCAACTCCGGGAACTGATCCTCAATGGCGGGATCACTCTCAAAAATTTCCCGAAAGGTTTTCAGTACTCCCGCATTATCATCAACCACCAATATCGGTACCTTGTCCACACTGAACTCAATCTTCTGTTTCTGCTCGGCTGCCTGCGGTTCACTATGGTCAACCGTGAGATGCATTCTAAGCACCTTTTCCAGTGACTCTCTGTTGAGTGGTTTCTCCAGGAAACCATCTGCCCCCACCTCACTGAACTGTTCTTTATGCTTTTGCATGACGTTTGCTGTCACTGCAACAATCGGGGTCTGATCACCACGCTCCTTGATGACACGGGTGGCTTCAAGGCCATTCATCTCCGGCATCTGCATGTCCATCAAAATGAGATCAAACGGCTGCTGCTCAGAGAGGCTGACCGCTTCAATGCCATTTTCTGCAAATGTGATACGGATATCACCGAGCGACTGCACCATTCTTGATTCCAGCAACTGTAGTTCAAGCGTATCTTCTGCAATCAAGATGTGGCCACTCAATTTTTCCAGCCCACGCTCATCCAAACGGGATTCAGTCTGTTCCGCAATAAGTGGTTGACCACTCTCTATATAGGGCATGGAGAAGACAAAGTGTGATCCTTTTCCCTCCTGACTGGAGACATCAATCTTGCCCCCCATCAATTGCGCCAGAGACCATGAGATGTGCAGACCCAGGCCAGTACCACCAAAACGCCTGGAGATACTACTATCCGCCTGTTCAAAAGGCTGAAACAGGCGATCCAGCACCTCTTGCGACATACCAATACCACTGTCTTTTACTGAAAAATAGAGTGTATCCTCCTCTCGCCAGCAGCGAATCGCTACATATCCGTTTTCAGTGAACTTGAAGGCATTACTGACCAGATTGAGTAAAATCTGCCCAATCCTCTTGGAATCACCAACCAACTTGTGCCTGGCATTCACCGACTGCTCAACCGATAACTCAATGCCGCTGACTGTTGCCTTGTTGCGGAACATCTGTCGAATCTGGTCCAGCACCTCCTCCAGATCATAGGGTGCCCGGTCAACCTCAAACTTGCCGGCCTCGATTTTTGCCAGATCAAGAATATCATTCACCATCGCCAGCAAATGCTCTCCAGAACGCGTGATCGAGCCAAGAATCTCCCGATTCTCTGCAAGCTTCAGACGCTCTGCAAGCAGATCACCGTTTCCAAGAATCGAGGTGAGTGGAGTGCGTAGTTCATGACTCATCGAGGCGAGAAACTCATCCTTGGTTCTGTTGGCCTGGCGCTGCAGCGCTTCTCGTTGTTGGACACCTATCAGCATATAGCCCCAGACCGATGCTCCGAAAAAAAGGATCAACAACACTCCGGAAAATGCGATCATCCTCAGAGATAGCTCCTCTTCAGTCTTCATCGCCTGAATCTCTTTGTTGATTCTGTTCGATACCGTATCGTCAAAGGTTGCAATGGACTGCATGATTTTCGCCTTTGCTGCATGGTAGTTCTGATCATGCAACAGCAGCAATGCCTCCTCGGCCGCATCTGCACTGGTATCCAATTCAATCAGTGACATCGCTATGAACTCCGTCTCCGTCAGAAGGTCCGATGCTGCCTGTGAGTTCTCCAGCAGTGCCAATTCACTCTGTTTGATACCAACCTGACGCATCAGATCAACCAATGCCACAGGTGTTGCCAAGGGCTGAGGATTCAAAACTCCTCCTGTAATCAAATCCCAATAGACCCTGCCAATTTTCTCTGGGCGGGGAGAGTTGCCATTACGTATATCGAGAATGCGTTGAAAATGCTCTTTATAGGCCGGATCACGGGTTGCCACATAGGTGCGAACCATACGTGTCAGATCATCCGAGGTCTGCCGCAGATGATCAGCAAGAATCAGTGCCTCTTGACGCTGTTCACTTAATATCCGGAGTTTTTCGAGAGACTCCGTATACTGCAGCGTTGAAACAATAGTTGCGATCAGCGCAAACAGAGAGAGAAGCACACTCAGCTTGATCTGTGTTGCAGGCTTAAACCGACTCTCTCCAATCATCCATTCCCCCCTAATCCTTATGTAAGGCTACATCCCCTTTAGTTTAACCCTATACCATCAAACCATTCTATAAGGAATATTACAAACACAAGCAATCACTTGATCCCTGTGTGATTTCACAAAGATTATCGGAGCATCCGTATACTGTGGATTACTACTGACTTTGTGCACAAACTTTAAAACCATCCACTCCAAGCATTGGGGCAATGAATGGCCGAGGCGTTACCTCGAGTATGGCTCCAATTTGCACAAATCACCGTTTTATCGAAACAAACACCCCGATCACAAATACTGACTCAACATTCTCCTCAGCTCAGCATTATCAATTGGCTTACCTACAAATCCATTGCAGCCAGCTTCAACAAATTGATCTCGATGTTTTTTCATCACATTGGCCGTCAGCGCGATCACCGGAGTCTCAATTCCCTGCTCCCGCAAGACCCGGGTTGCCTCAACTCCATCCATCACCGGCATCTGCATATCCATCAAAATCGCACCAAATGGCTGTGTCGTGGCCAACTGAACCGCCTCCTCACCGTTACTGCAAACGGTAACCTGAAGCCCCATACGCTCCAGGATTCGTTGTTCCAACATCTGTAGTTCACGTGTATCTTCAGCAATCAGCACATGCCCTTCAAGTGGCTGCAGTTGCGCTGCGGTAGTTTGACCTACTGCCTGCGATTGATTCACTCTGTTCACATTCGCCAGTTGGTAAGGCAGTGTCAGGGTAAAGAGAGAGCCCTCTCCCTCCCTACTCTGGACAGAGATATCTCCTCCCATCAATTCAGCCAGCTGTTTGGAGATATAGAGCCCTAGTCCAGTTCCCCCAAAACGGGAGGAGATATCACTATCTCCCTGCTCATAAGGCTGAAACAGCTTATTGACTGTGGACGACGACATGCCTATTCCATTGTCACACACCGCTATACTCAGTTGGTCACCCTCTTTCACCACGGTGACTTCCACCGCTCCCCCTTCCGAGAACTTGATTGCGTTGCCAACCAAGTTGGTCAGAATCTGAGTGATTCGCTGATTGTCCCCAACAAGCAGTGGAAAGATCCCCTGATGGCTGATTCGCAAATCAACCCCATTATCCTTGGCACGTATTTCCAGCATTTGATATAGCTCGTCCAACAACAGCTTCAGATCATATGGCTCCCGGTTGATCTCAAACTTCCCGGCCTCTAATTTGGACATATCCAGAATATCATTCACCAGCGCCAACTGGTTACGACTTGCGACACCGACACTCTGAATCAGTCCATACTTATCATTCCCACTACAGGCTGCACAGTCATCCATCAACATCTCTATACTTCCGATGATCGCCGTTAACGGGGTGCGCAGATCATGGCTCATGGAGGCGATAAAGTTGCTTCTCGCCTCCAGCGCACTCTCTGCCAACTTTGTCGCCTTCTCCAGAGCACGGTTCTTCTCACTGAGCTGTCGTTGAGCCTGATAGAGATTAATCAGTGTCTTGATACGGGCGACAACCTCAAGCTCCTCAAATGGCTTGCTCACATAATCAGCACCACCAACATCAAATCCCTTGAGGACATCCTCAGTTTGATTCAGTGCACTGATAAAAAGCACCGGTATCGGTGCAAGTCGTTCATTTGTCTTGATACGGCGACAGACCTCAAACCCATCCATTCCCGGCAACATAATATCCAGCAAAATCAGATCCGGTTGTGTCTGGTTTAATGATTCCAACCCTCGCTCACCACTCAATGCAACCAACACCTTATAGTGGTGCTTCTCCAGTATCTCTGTCAGCAGTCTCAGATTGCTCGGAGCATCATCAATCAACAGGATTGTCGCTTTTGGATCTCCCATTCCCATTACCTCTAATTTACTTTCAGGACAAGATTCATCATCTCTTCAATACGATAATCATTCAACATAGCGTACAGCCTTTGGTACAACACTGGCGCTGTTGTTTCAATCATTTTGATCAATCGGCCCATTTCACGCATATCGCCGATTTTATGGGCCCGTTTAAAATCACGCAGCCAATGCTCATCCAGAGCCCGGATCTCATTTGCAATCTGAGTCTGATCTAAAGTTGAATTATTGTGATCTGAGCGCCTGAAGGAGATACTCAATTGGTCTTCAATAATTCTGACCAGATTCTCTCTCTGATATGGCTTAAATAGTACTGCATCAAACCCCTCTTTCAACAGAGCAGAATGATCTTCCAGGAACATCCCTGCAGTAAAGGCAACAATCTTGCAACCGTTTCCATCCGGTAGCTTGCGTATTCTTGCAGTCGCTTCAATACCATCCATCTCTGGCATCTGGATATCCATCCAGATCAGATGAGGGTGCCACTGCTGATACGTTGCAATCCCCTCAAGACCACTCTTCACATGCTTAACGGTAAACCCCAGCCGCTCCAAATGGGTCAGTAATAGTTCTGCATTCTCTTCATTGTCATCGACAATCATCATACGGTAATCGAGACGTGAAATTGACTCCCCTAACAAGAACTCTTCAACATCATAATCCAGTAGTCCTGTTCCAGTCTCAAGCGGTAACAACAGGGCGAAGGTTGCACCGCCACCCACTCGATTATTACAGACATCAATAACTCCTCCCATCTGTTCAATCAGCTGCTTGCAGATGGCCAGTCCCAATCCGCTTCCCTCGCGGGTCAAGTCTGCACGAATGAAGGTGTTGAAGATCTGCTCCATCACATCATCCTGAATCCCCCCTCCGGTATCACGAACCTCAATCTGGAGAAAAGTTTCTTGCTTGAATGAGGTCCAGCGGTTGATCACAACCTCTACTCTGCCCCGATCTGTGAATTTAATGGCATTACCGATCAAGTTATCAAAGATCTGACGTAGTCTGCCCAAGTCCCCTCTGATGTAATGGGGTATTGAGTCTGCAATATTGAGTTCCAACATCAACTGTTGTTTCTGCTCGCGTCCATTGAGCATAAACAGTGAGTGTGAGCCATGCAGCTCATTCAACAGCTTCCGTAAGTCAACACTCTCCAGACTTAACTCTACTCTACCCGCCTCCATTCGACTCATAGAGAGAATATCGTTAATCAATGTCAGAAGCTGACGACCACTACGTTTTACAAATTCCAGATTGCGCTTGTGCCGTTCTGGCAGCTCCGGTGCACTCTGTACCAGTTGGGAAAAACCGAGCACCGCGTTCAATGGTGTACGCAGATCATGCGACATGTTGGCCAGAAACTGGCTCTTGGCCTGGTTCGCCTCCTTTGCCTGTGCCACCGCATTGGCCATCTCGGTGACCTCTTGCACCAGCAATACCTCCTGCCTGTCATCTACCTGAAGAAAAAAGAGGTTGAATACCCGCTCAATCCCAGCCAGGTCACACAATACCACCTGTTGATCTGATTCTCCCGTAGTGAAACCAATGGCACCACCAAACTGCTCTACAAACTGATCCATCACGGGGTTGAAGGAGTGGTATTTTCCCTCTCGCCAGACCATCACCCCGACTCCCAGCACTTCCATTGCTGCAAGCAGGATATCCAGCTGCTCGGCCTGTCGCTGAACATGTAGAGAACGGATAATCGATGCGACGCGCATCAAAAAGATGTTGGCCGGATCATCTTTCCAGATCAGATCAATGGCCCCGGCATTCAATGACTGTTCAATCACCTCTTTGCTCTGAGAGTGCATCACAATCGTGATATTGGCTGTACGCGGATTGTCGAGCAGTGCACGACAGAGCTCATCGCCATTCCCTCCCGGCATGTAGTAGTCGACAATGGCGAGTTGAAAATCGTCCTGTTGTGCCTTTACCAATGCCTCGGACATTGATTTGGCAACGGCTACGTCATACCCATTGGCATTCAGCAGGCTCTGATATTTGGCCCGGACTGTTGCCGAGTCATCCACAAAGAGAATTTTGCCCTCCATACTGCCTCGACTGCGAAACAGCTCCCGATCCCAGCCGGAGCTCAACTCACTGCGTTGGCTGAAGGTGGTGAGAAACTTGCGCATGCGGAAAGGCAGCAGCGTCAAATCCTCCTTGTGCTGGATATCGTTATTGGGGCGCTGACTTGCCAGCTGATAGGCGGTCTGGTCTGGTTTCTCGGTAAAGATCATCACCGATAGCGTGGAGAAGCGCGATTCACCATTGATCTTTTCGAGCAGCTCGGCACCGGACATCCCCGGCAAAATCCAGTCAAGTAGCAGACCATCAAACGGCTGCTGCTGTTCCAGTGCTGCAAACAGTCTCTTGCACCCCTCTTCCGCACTGGCAGCCACGGTAACATCCAGCCCGGCCTCATCAATCAACAGCTGCTGACAGACGGTCCGCATGGTGGGCGAGTCATCAATGATCAGTACACGAAAGGGGAATGTCTCAATTGCCATCTATTGTTTCTATCTTATCAACTACTCATATTTGTTCAATGAACATGTATTACAAAATTGTTTGTAACAAAACAGAAAATCAATGCTCCCCTTTACCTCACCACGCCCTGAGGAAGCAGCAGCGTAAATATAGAACCCTCTCCAAGTTCACTCTCTACCGTCAATTTACCCCCCATCTGCTCAGCCAAAGAGTTGGAGATGTAGAGGCCCAACCCTGTTCCACCATGTTTTCTCGCCAGAGAGCTATCACCTTGTTCAAGGCAGTTGAAGATTCGACCCAAATTCTCTTCTGAAATACCGATTCCGCTATCGATCACTTTGAACTGGATCTGCTCCTCCACACAACTACACTGAACAGTAATCTGACCTGCATCCGTAAACTTGATGGCATTATCCAGTAGCTGCTCCAGAATTTGACTCACTCTGCGTTTATCCCCTATCCACTCCTCCACAGGCAGATGATCCATTGTCACGCTCAAGCTCAATCCGGCTGACCTGGCTTCTGCATCAAAGTGAACGATCAACTCATTCACCAGCTGATTGACCTGAAACGGTACTGCAGTAAACAGTAATTTGCCTGATTTTATCGCTGATACATCGAGCATCTTCTCTATTAACGTCAACTGCCCACTGGACGCTTCCATAATTGAGTGAAGACACTGCTGATGATCCGGGTTAGAGACCTCATCCAGTAACAGTTCAGTAAAACCGGTAATGGCTGCCAGCGGTGTACGTAACTCATGACTGAGTGTCGCCAGAAATTCATCTCTCATGCTGAGTGCCAGATCCATCTCTTTCAGAGCCCGGCGTAACTCATGCGTCCGTTTCTCCACCTGCAGCTCCAGTGTACTCCGCCTCTGGGCAAGCTCTATATGTGATGCAACCCTGCTGAGAACAATGGCTGCAGAGAATGGTTTAGAGATATAGTCTGCGGCTCCACATTCAAACCCTTTCAGTTCATCATCGATCTTGCTACGTGTGGTGATAAAAATGATCGGTATATCTGCCAACCGGGCAGTTCCCTTGATCTGCAGACAGGTTTGATAACCATCCATCCCCTCCATCTCCACATCCATCAAAATCAGATCAGGTAGAGCATCTTGCTCCAGCAGTGCAATTGCCCGCTCTCCACTTAGCGCAACCTGTACACGATAACGGGGCTGAAGGATCGCAGCCATCAACTCTATATTCACTGCCTCATCATCCACAATCAACACAGTCTGCTCTCTGCTGATGGAATTTCCCTTCTCCTGCCGCACTGTTCTATCTACTCCAACCATTCACTCATCCAGCCACTGTGCCCGAACCTTCAGCAGCTTGGGCATCTGTTGCATAAACTGCTCAACCAGATTTGGATCAAAGTGGCTTCCTGCATCTCTTTGAATCCGATCAGCTGCCTGTTCCACTCTCCACGCCTCCTTATAGGGGCGAGTCGTTGTCAGCGCATCAAACACATCGGCGATGGCCACAATCCGCCCCTCCAGTGGAATCTCTTCCCCCTTCAAACCGCGCGGGTAACCCGTCCCATCCCATTTTTCATGGTGGTTCAGCGAGACACTGGCTGCCAGCATCAGCAGCTCTGAATCATGCTGGCCGATAATCTCTGCGCCGATCTTCGGATGTTTATGCATCTCTGCCCACTCATCGTCACTCAGTGCCGTAGGCTTCAACATAATCCTGTCAGGGATGCCGATCTTCCCCACATCATGCATGGCGGCAGCATGAAACAGCAGATCACACGCCTCCCGCTCCAGGCCAATCGCCTCTGCCAGAATCCTGGTGTAGTGGCTCATCCGGATCACATGCAGACTGGTCTCCTTATCCTTGTACTCCGCCGCATGACCAATACAGTTGATAATCTGCATCTGTGTCGATACCAGCTGTTCTGTCCTGACCAGGGCCAGATGGGTCTTGACCCGAGCCAGCACAATCGGGGGAACCACCGGTTTGATGATGTAGTCCACCGCATCATATTCAAAGCCGCGGGTCTCATTGGCTACATCGGCCATTGCAGTAATGAAGATCACCGGGATATGCCGGGTCTCATCCAGTGACTTCAACTGCTGAATCACCTCATAACCATCCATCCCCGGCATCATGATATCCAGCAGGATCAGGTTGGGCTTTCTGCTACGGGCAATCTCAACCGCCTGGGCACCCTCCCGCGTTGCATAGATCTTGTAGTGCGGACGCAGTATGCCGACAAGTATCTCGATATTGACCGGCTCATCATCAACAATGAGGATGGAGACCGGTTCTGATCGGGCTGTGCTAAGCTGGTACGCGGTGTTCTGATCCATGCTCACAGCTCCAGCTTTTCAAATTCTGACAACGCTTTCCCATACTCGAAGTGATGTATTGCCCGTTTTACCGCAACCAGCCTCGCCTCTCCCCCTTCACCCAACGCCTCAATCAACTGTTCCACCTTTTCTGCAGCATCGAAGTCGGCGCCCTTCAGGGCACTGCGCAACGCCTCTATCAGAACGGAGATCTCTTCCTGCGAGCGGCCGGCAACCATTGCTGACTCATTCAGGATTTTTCCTTCCCGGAGCAGCTTCTCCCGCCCCTCTGACCACTCCTGCTGCAAGCGTTCCAATGCGTTCTCTAACGGAGTGAGCAAGTCCACACTGATCTCTTCCTCGTCACTTCCCTCCTTCAACAACATCTCCAGATGATGCGCAGCCTGAAATAGCTGGTTGGCCGTCAGGTTGCCACTGGTGCCAACCAAACCATGGATCTCCTTTCTGGCATCTTCAAAGCGCTTCTCCTGTAGTGCAGTACCACTACTAATGATCTTGGACGAGGCATCCAGCAGGAACTGGTCCATTAATCGAACCACTCTATTCGGATCATTTTGCAGACGCGACAGCAGCACATCCAAGTCAACAACAGAGGTTGCTTGGTCATCCGCTGGCACCTGAACAACCTGCTCCGCCAGAGCCTTCACAAAATCAACGTTTTCCTGACCATCTCCGGCCCACCGACGAATCACTTGATAGACTCTGGAGGGGTCTACCGGTTTACTCAGATAGTCATCCATTCCCGCTGATAGGCACTGTTCACGATCCTGCTGTGACGCATTGGCAGTCAGGGCGACCACAGAAATCTCTGACCACTCCGCTCGCTGCCGAATTTGACGTGTGGCTTCCAGACCATCCATCCCCGGCATCTGGATATCCATCAGTACCATATGCAGGGCATGGCCCAGCTGCTCCATCTTTTCCAGCGCCTCTACCCCGTTCGACGCAATCACCACTTCAGCCCCCACACTCTCCAGCATGGAGATCGCCACCTCCTGATTGAGTTCATTGTCCTCGACCAGCAGCAGCTGGATCCCCTTCAGATAATCGGGTCGAGTACCGGGATCAACAGGTGCATCAGCCTCCAGATCCGGGTGGATAAATTGAATCATGGTGTCATAGAGCGAAGAGGAGGTGACCGGCTTGATCAGCACCGCCTCAATTTCACTCACGTCATACTGCTCCAGCAACAGCTCCCTCTCATAGGCGGTGACCAATATGATGACCGGACGCTTCTCCTCTTCCCGATAGAGTTGCTGAATCTCTCTACTGACCAACACCCCATCCATGCCCGGCAGTCGCCAGTCGCACAACACAAAATCAAACGGCGATTGTTGATTCAGAGAGTGTTTGATCTGCTCAATTGCCTCCTCTCCCGTCGAAACCACAACCGACGCACTGCCAAAGAGATCGATCGCCTGACGAGCCACATCCTGTGACACCGGATTGTCATCCACAATCAGCACCTTCAACTGCTCAAAGCGGTACTTCAGATTATAGCGAACATCAACCGTCTCCTCTCCAACCCCAAATGGCAAAGTAACCCTGAAGCGGCTCCCCTGGCCCACCTCACTCTCTACTGCCACTTCACCCTTCATCATGGTGGAGAGCTGCTTGACAATACTCAGTCCCAGTCCTGTTCCACCATACTGGCGCGTTGTCGAGCCATCGGCCTGCACAAACGGGCGGAATAGGTTCTCAATGGTCGCCGCCTCCATCCCGATACCGGTATCTTCCACCACAAAGTTGAGTGTGACCTGTCCCGCCTCATCCAGTTCCACCAACTCCACCCTGATCATCACAGAACCTTCTTCTGTGAATTTGATGGCGTTGTACATCAGGTTGGTCAGGATCTGTCCCAGACGAATGGGATCACCAATCAGGCTGGAGGGCACCGCTCCCTCTTTCAATAGCAGGATCTCAATATCCTTCTCTCTACTGAGAGAGCTTCCAAGATTGACCACATTCTCCATCACATCATCGAGAAAGAAGGGGGTCTGTTCCAGAATCAGCTTACCCGCCTCAATCTTGGAGAAGTCGAGAATATCATTGATGATTTTCAGCAAGGATCTGGCCGAGAGATCGACCTTCCTGATCTGGTCACGCACCTTTGGACTCAGCTTTTCCTGTAGCGCCAGATAGGTGAACCCGGTAATGGCATTCATCGGGGTACGGATCTCATGGCTCATGTTGGCGAGGAATTCACTCTTTGCCTGCGTTGCCTTCTCCGCTTCCTCTCTTGCCCGGATATGGGCCTCGTTCAACCTCTTACGCTCAGTCACATCCACTACGGTTGCAAGTACCAGCCGCTCATTCTTATTGTTGATGGTTGAGAGCCCGACCTCGACCGGAAAACAGGTACCATCCTGTCTACACCCCTGCAATTCCATATCTCCCCCCATTGGACGAGGTGATGGCTCTTGCAGATAGTCTGCACGGTGTTGCGCATGCCGCTCTCTCTGCGCTTGAGGCAGCAGTACTTCCAGAGCTTGCCCCTTCAAACTACCCGGCTCATATCCAAAAATGGTATTGAGCTCTCTATTGGCACGCATGATCTTCCCATCCGATTTAACCACCAACATTCCGTTTGGTGCAGCATCGAAGGTCTGAACCAGCTCATTGGTTACATCATTCAGTGTCTGCGCCAGCAAATAAGTTTCCGAGTCATAATTGACTGCACTGTAATCCACCCGAACCTGGTGCTCTCCCTGATGAATACTCTTGGCTATTTTGGTCAGATACTCAATTGGACGACTGATTGATCGTGAAATCAGATAGGCCACCAACAGCCCAACTGCAAAGAACCCCACAATGAGCTGGAAGAGGATAGTTTGCAGCCGATAAAAGCTGCCCAGCAACTCTGCCTGATCTATCTTTACCACCAGCCCCATACGGTTTGCCGGCATCGAGAGGGTCACAGAGAAGACCTCAACATCCCGATAGTCGCGCAGATTCTGGAAAAAACTCTCAACCCCCTGAATGGCCTGAACAATAGGGAGATGGGTATCTGATACATTCAGCGATCGCAAGAGGTGTGCCTTGGAATCAAAACGCAATGGAGTCAGAAAATCGATCCGATCCGCCAGCTCCCACTGCTGAGCCAAGACAGTCTCTCCCGTATCCCCCAAACCAATATAATCCTGAGTGATATCGGATAGCGCCGCTGCCGATGCCGTTGTCTGCAGCAGGGTTCTTGTCCCGTTGTGCGACTGTAGCGGGACTGTTGTTATGATGAGCAGCTGCTCATCTTGCGTCAAACGCAGTGCCTGCTCAGTAGATTCCCAATCGATCACAGACGATTGGAAGTGTTCGTACAGATCTCTCTCATCAGTTGAGGCCACTACCAGATGAAACTCATCCAGCAGATCAATTCTGACCATATCGGGAATCGCAGCCAGCTCTTTCAGCAACATCTCATTCAACTTCTCTTGGTAGATCAATTGATCCGTCTGTTGAAGTTGATCAGACCAACTCTGCAGTTGTGGCCGGTTGGCAATAAACTGAGCCCACTCCAGATTCTTCCCCATAAAGGATCTAACCCGCTGGCGTTGCAGGTTGGCGACTGACTCCAGATGTTTCCTGCCCTCACTGATTGAGCGGTCATAAAAGGCATACAGTGCACTGACGCTGATGGTCACGGATGCAATAAACCCCATCACCAGCAGACCCAGAGAAATTTTGAAACGGATTGTGCTATGTCTCTTGCTGTTCCACATTGTTTATCCGAGATTCCTCACCTTGATCAACTGAGAATGGTTTCCAGATCACCAATCAATGCCTGTGTGCGTTGAGATAATCGTTCAAACCGATCATTGTCATAGTCATCACACAACATGGTCGCCTTCTCTGTCAGAACCGGAAATCCGAAGGATGCACCCGTCGACTTCACGATATGTGCAAACTCTTTGACTTGTGGCCAATCCTCCAGCTCAAGAGCAGCTTGAAGCCCCTGCCTATACCCTGCAGCACTCTCCTTGAAAATTTCCAGTAACTCATCATCAACCACTTCATCTGCTTCTGGTGGAACACTGCTCTCACTCTCTTTCAAATGCTGTTTCAGCAACTTTCCAAGCTTGTTCTTATCAATAGGCTTTCCGATAAATCCATCACATCCCGCTTCATTGAAAGCATCACGATGCTTCTGCATCACATTGGCTGTCAGGGCAATGATGGGCAAGGTATAACCCTCTGCTCGCAGCATCCTGGTGGCCTCGATTCCATCTATTCCCGGCATCTGCATATCCATCAACACGACATCAAATTCATCACTTCGTACTAAATCAACTGCCTCCTGTCCATCCCTGGCTACGCTTACATCAAGTCCCAGTGACTTTAATATTCGCTTCTCCAGAATCTGGAGCTCTGGTGTATCTTCAGCAATGAGCACTCGTCCGCAGAGCCTCTGATTCACAACTGAACCCTCAATTTCTTCTCTCTCCTTTACAGAGACCAGCGTACTGGTTGCCTGGTACGGCAGGGACAGTTTGAAGATCGATCCCACCCCCTCTTCACTGAATACCTCAAGCTCTCCATCCATCATCACCGAAAGGTTCTCGGAGATGTAAAGACCCAGGCCACTGCCTCCAAACCGCCTTGAGATGGTGCCATCCGCCTGTTGAAAGCGTTGAAAGAGTCCATCCACCACCGCTCTGCTCATACCGATGCCGGTGTCCTTGATCTGGAATACCAGCTGTCCAGCATCCAACCAAATCGTCAGCTTTACCTCTCCCTCCATGGTGAACTTGATGGCATTGCCAATCAGGTTAATCAATATCTGAGAGATACGCTGGGCATCTCCCATCAGCAAATACTTTTCGTGGTGTTTCAGATCAACTTCAAAACCGATCCCTTTATCGGCTGCACGGATAGAGAACATCCCCTCCAACTCCGCAACCAATCTGGTGAGGTCATAGGGCTCCTCATCAATGGTGAAGTTTCCACTCTCAATCTTGGACATATCCAGAATGTCATTCACCAAGGCAAGCTGATTGCTGCCGGCACTGTAGATGGAGTCCAGCATCTGGGCAGCCTCCTCTTCGGGGCAACCTGCACCACCGCAATAATTCCCCTGCCTTAACAGATCGCAATTGCCGATGATTGTGGTGAGTGGAGTTCGCAACTCATGGCTCATGGCAGCAAAGAACTCATCTTTAGCCTGAGTGGCTTTAGTGAGCTCCCGGGTACGCTGCTCCACCTCTGTCTCCAACATGCGATTGAAGTCAATCAACTGCTCCTTGTGCTCTTTCTCTCTGGCAACGTACTCCTCCAACCGGTCCATTCCCTGTTCGAGATAGATCAGCTCAATCGGTGTTGTCTCACTGCCCGGCACTGCCTCAGTCTTTTTAGGCTCTGTAACCCGCAAGTCATACGCCCGCTGTGTCAGTCTCTCCAGAGGCAGAGTGACGATATATTTGATGAAGTAGAGAAAGATCAGCCACAACGCGATGGTTTTTACCGTCGCCGCAATCAAAATGGAAAATACGTCATGACGAACCTTATTGAAGATCACCTCTGAATCTGCATAGAAATAGACTACCCCCAACTGTTGAGCTTGCAGGGTAGGCTCAGATGATTGTGTGAAATGGTTATGGATCTCAACCGTGTGGCTGAGCAGATCGGAAGAGAAGCTGACCGCCATCCCGCCCTCGATTGTGATCACAGCAGGCTCTGTGCTTTGCTGCTCTTGCGGTAGGGTCCCCTGCCGATGGAGCCACCTTCCATCGATATCATAAACACTGACTCCGGAGATGGCCGGAGAGCTGAGTACACCTTGTACGACACTGATTACCTCTTCTGAGTCAAGGTGCCATACAGCATGCTCCAAAGCGCGATCAAAGGCTTTCTCTACGCTCTCAAATTCAATGACCAATTCAGATTGCGCCTGTCGATAGGTATCCCAAAGCTGTATTCCGGTAACAACAACTGCGATAACCAGATAGACCGAAAAAACTCGCCTCAGCAGACCAGTTCCAAGATTAGTGTGCTGCATTACAGAGTCCAGCCGCTACAGACCGTAACGCTGTTTTAGTGTAGCCCATGCCGGATCATGCTCTAAATCGAGCGACCCGATCCACTCGATGAGTGGCTGTTGGTCAACCGGCACCATGATGTGTCTCATGTAACTCTGATGTTTGGTTTCCGCAATGTAGAAATGGTCCGCAAGCTTGCTGAGCTGTGGATCACTGCTCAAAAAATAGGCTGTTGTCGAGGTGGGTAGCAGCGTTGCATCGACACGTCTTTGATAGAGCTTCAACAGGTGGCTACGCTCCCTGCTTCCATCAATGCGCTGTATCTTGCCCGCCTTGACACGTTCATCAATCCCGACATAGCGGTGTCCGTTGGTACCAGCAAAGACCTTTCCATCAAGATCCGATGGCTGCCGGTACTGAATCGGAGCACTCTGGTTAGAGAGGATGGAGTTACTATCCTGCAGTAATCTACTCCATGAGAAGTTGACCTCCGACTGTTTTCCAAACCCCCACTTCTGATTGACCCAGAGAATCGCCCAGTTATGGTCACATTGATCATTTCCCTTGCACTCTCCACTCACCCATCTCTTGATGGTTGCATTGAGGCGTTTACGGGGCAGTACTTTGAGCACAAACTGAAACTGACCATCCACCTTCTGGTTCAACAGATCCACCAGATCATGGGTAAGCCCCCTCCCCTGACCGGTAATAAAGGGGGGGTGGTTGTGGTAGGTGTAGATAGCAACCTCTGTTGCCGCCTGCACAGACAGGGCTGATAGCCAAAGCACCACTGTCATCACGATCTGAATCATATTCCCTTCCTCCCATATCAACGATCAAAATTATTCCTGATCGCTATAGCAACAACGCCTCTATCTCACCTGTCTGAACGCCAGGATTTGTATTTCATATCCTCAACCAGGATATGCTGCTTCCACCACTCCATCACAAACCGCATGAGCTCATCGATATCTTTCTCTGCTGGATAGAACATCCTGGAGACCTTGTCCCGATACGCCTCATGCTCATTAATCTGCTGATCCAGATCAGGATAGCCGGCCTGCTCCAGCTTCAGCTCCTCGGTAGCAAAATGTCGTTCCGAGTAGCTGACCATCTCCATCAGTCCCCTGGTCACATCGTACATGCTATAACCCTGACGGGTCTGTTCATGTAACGCATTGATTATCGAAATCATGCGTTGATGTTGCTTGTCCAACAGCGCATCACCTACACTGAACTCGTCACTCCACTCGATTTTTTCCATGGCATATATCCAGACACTCTCCATAAAGATAGCCCATCGTATACCTATTTGTAGTAGAAAAACCTACAGTTCCCTACAGCAAGCCGGAGTAAATTGATAGTTCTCAGTTTTGAGCTGATTTCAAAGAGATATAATTTCACGCTGGGCAACAATTGGGGTCAATTCTGTAAAAGCTACAGCACTCTTTCCAATTCACCCAGCAACACCTTTGCCAACTCAGACGCGATATCAATTCGTTCTTCATCCATTGCAACCTGCAGTGCTTCAGCACTTTTAGAGAGTTTTTCAAATCCAAAAGAGGCGGCACTTCCCTTGATGCTATGGGACAAATCACGGATCTCTGACCAATCCAGCGCTTCGATAGCCATCAGGATTTTTTCCCTGTTCCTCTCCATGCTATTGAAGAAGATCTCCATCAAGTCATCATCAATCTCTTCTGGTATTGATCGCACCGCTCTATCAACCAGATATTTCTGCAGTACCGCTTTCAACTCCTGGTTATCGATCGGCTTACCGATAAAGTCTTCACATCCAAGTGCTGCAAATCGATCTCGATGTTTCTGCATCACATTGGCCGTTAACGGGACAATGGGCACCGTGTTGCCCTGTTGTCGTAAAATTCTTGTCGCCTCAATGCCATCCACCTCCGGCATCTGCATATCCATCAGAATCAGATCAAAGGTACCTTTTTGCGCGACTTCAACCGCCTCTTGTCCATTATTGGCAACCGCCACTGTAACCCCCATCGATTCCAGAATACGGCGTTCAAGCTGCTGCAGAACCAGTGTATCCTCTGCCAGCAACACAGAGCCAATCAGCTTGGCACTGGTCACGGCAAATGAGCTACCGGTTCTCTCCTCTTCAATCTCCCTCGATGTGACTACGTAAGGAAGTTGCAAGGTGAATGTGGAACCTGAGCCTTCTACGCTATCAACGGTAATTTTCCCGCCCATCATCTCTGCCAGGCTGTAGGAGATGTAGAGCCCAAGACCTGTCCCCCCGAAGCGTTTGGAGATGGAGCTATCTTCCTGTTCAAAGGGTTTGAAGAGGCGCGTCATCATCTCCCGGGACATACCGATACCGCTGTCCTTGACCTCAAAAAAGAGTCTGCTGGAGTCATTCCAGACAGTCAGCGTGATCTCTCCTTCACTGGTAAACTTGGTTGCGTTGCTGAGAAAGTTGATCAGGATCTGGGCAATGCGTTTTTCATCTCCCAACAGATAGGTTTTCTGCTCACTCTGCAAGACCACCCTCAACTGGTTGCCAGTATCCTTGGCCCGCACACTTAACATGCTCTCTACACTGGAGAGCATCGCACTCAAGTTATAGGGGGTTTCATCAATGGTGAATTTACCCGCCTCGATCTTGGACATATCGAGAATGTCGTTGACCAGCGCCAATTGGGCATGACCAGCAGTCTCGATATCGTGCAATATGCTCAACATCTCGGGCGGACACTCCTGCCCCTGCAGATACTGACTGTTGCCGATGATTGCCGTGAGCGGCGTTCTCAGCTCATGGCTCATGGAGGCAAAGAACTCATCCTTTGCCCGCTCCTGTGCCTGTCTGGCCAACTCAATCTCACGCTCTCGTTCTATCAAGGTAGTGATTTCCCGACCGGTTCCACGATAACCTTCAAACTTGCCCGACCGATCAAACAGGGGGTCTCCATTGATAGAGACCCAGATCTCACTACCACGGTGAAACACTGCATAGACAAAGTCTCTGAAGGATTCATGCCGTTTCAGTAGGGCAATATGGTCAGCCATCTTTTGATCAGATACTCCATGCAGTGTGATTTCATCACGCCGTTTACCGATCAGATCAGCCGGTTCCATCCCGGTCACCCGCTTTATCTGGGATGAGAAGTAGGAGAAGTGGAGATCACTATCCATCTCCCAAAACCAGTCCGAGGCGGTATTGGCGAAGCCTTTCAACTGCTCATCAAGTCGATGCAGTTCACTGTTCATCTGCTCCAGATGACTCTTCTGCTGCGCGAGTTTCTCTACAAAGGGGATCACATGACGACGCACCAGCCATCCACCAATGAGAATCAGCCCGATGACCACAGGAAAAATCCGGAGAAAGGTGCTCCAGTAGTAGTCCCAGACCCTCTCCAGCGACACCTTGGCGACCAACCCTAAATCAGAACCTGAGATTGGTTGATAGGCGACCAGGTATCTCACACCATCCATATGGCTCACCACCACCTCAACACCACTATGCCCGGCCAAAACTTTTCCTGGCGGTTTCTCCTTCAATGAAGAGAGGGGCGCTGAAGGTACTGGCTCACCACTATCTTCAAGAAAATGGACTTGATCCCCCGCTTGCTTGACCAGAAGAAACTGTACAAAGTGCTTGTGATGATCAAAATCATAGGTAACCTTTCCACGCTCGGTATCTGCTGGTGAATATGTGGATCTATTGCCAAACACGGATTCAATACGCTGCTCTGCAGTTGAAGTGGACTGACTATTTTCACGCAACAAGGTCTGACTGCGAGTAATCAAATCTGCCTTGGTATGCACCACCTCATGCAGATACTCTTTCTTCTCTACCAGAGTAGCTTGATAAAACGTATAGCTGATCACCACCGCAATCAACAGTGAGACCACTGTCATCACCGTGACAGATTTGAAGAAAACTGCCGTTGAGTTCTTCACTTTGTCATCATCCTTTCCTTAATTCACAGTTTTATCCACAAATACTGACATTAAACAAGAAACCAATAACATTAAAGATTTTTTATACGTATTTTTATAGAATCAATATATGATTTCGTCAAGAAAAGTAGATTGATCAGAATCAAGATAAGCTACTGCTGGATTTAGCAAGCAACAAGGGGACAGGATTTTCCCCATCAATTGCTCAACCATCCAAAAATGGTATAACTTCTCCATGGAGTACGGTTTTTACGATCTCATCACGCTACTGGGCGCACTGGGTCTCTTTCTCTACGGGATGAAGGTGATGAGTGATGCACTGATGGAGCTGGCCGGGGACAAGATGCGCAATATCCTGGCGACATCAACCGCCAACCGTCTCCTCGCCATCATGACCGGTGTGGTTACAACTGCTCTGATCCAGTCCTCCTCTGCCACTACGCTGATGGTGGTCAGTTTCGTCAATGCCAATCTGCTCACGCTGACGGAGGCGGTTGGCGTCATCATGGGGGCCAACATCGGTACGACGGTAACCGCCTGGGTGATCTCTCTGTTGGGATTCAAGATCAAGATGCATGCGATTGCTCTGCCACTGATTGGCGCAGGGTTTCTGCTCACACTCTCCAAGGCGGACCATCTGAAGAACTGGGGGCTGTTCCTGATCGGGTTTTCCATCCTCTTTATCGGCCTTCAATTCATGAAGGAGTCGGTACCCGATATCCACAGCCACCCGGAGATTCTCTCCTTCTTGACCGAATATACCAGTAGAGGCTACCTCTCCATTCTACTCTTTATCGGGATCGGGACAGTGCTGACTCTGGTTGTTCAATCCTCCAGTGCAGCAATGGCACTTACCCTGCTAATGACCTTTGAGGGGTGGCTCCCCTTTGATATGGCTGCTGCAATGGTAATCGGCCAGAACATCGGCACTACCATCACCGCCATCCTAGCAGCCATTGTCGCCAACTATCAGGCCAAGCGTGCTGCCCGTGCCCACCTGCTGTTCAATCTGATTGGTGTGCTGTGGATTCTGTTGCTCTTCTATCCCTTCCTCGATGGAGTCAACTATCTCCTCTCCACACTCAACGGAGACTCCACGCTGCTTGCCACCGTCACGGTTCCAATCGCACTCTCTCTGTTCCATAGCAGCTTCAACATCCTCAATACGGTACTGCTGGCCCCCTTCCTGCCATGGATCGTCCGTATCGCCGAATGGATGGTTCCTGCAGAGGTTCCGCAAACCAGGGAGATTGACCAGCCACGCTATCTCACACCAAGCTCACTGCAATATCCACAGACTGGCATCAAGGCACTCAGCGATGAGTCTGTCCGACTGCTGCAGAATTCCGCTTACCGTGTGCTGGCCCATGGCCTCTGGGTACACCGTTCCGATCTGGAATCCGACCGCCATCTCAAGGAGATTGTAGAGAACTCCAACGCCATCGAACTCGATATTGATGAGATCTACCAGACCCAGATCAAGGAGATCTACAGCCAGATTCTGGAGTACGCCACAGAGCTGCAGAACCGCTTTGAGTTGAATGAGAACGAAATTGAAGTGTTGCGCAACCTGCTGGTGGCCGACCGGCTGCTGGTGCAGGTGGTGAAGCGAATGAAGCCACTACAGATCAATATCAAGCAGTATCTCAACTCTGACAATCCGGCTATTCGCCGGGAGTACAACAAACTGCGCCGCGCCATTCTCAAGGTGGTCCGCGAGATCCACCGCATCCGACTGCCTGAAGAGCTTCCACACCATCTGGAACGGCTACACAAACTACGCAAGCAGGCGAAGAAGCTTGATGTACTGTTCAGTGGTCGTATTGAGCAACAGCTGCGTAGCGGTGAGATCAACCGGGCTGCAGCCTCCTCACTGCTCAACGACAGCGCCAATGCAATGCGCATCACCAAGAATCTGGTCGATGTCGCTGTCATTCTCTACCGGCCTACCGATCTGCAGACCGGGAAGATCGATGAACAGAATGCGCAGGAGTTCTCTGAACATTAAAAGTACTTCTAAGGCTCAAACATCTCCCGTACAAAGACCGGCACCTCATTATCCTGGTTTTCTGCGGCCTGACCTGTAGCAATCTGATAACAGTAGTCACCATTCGCCTTGGAGCAGTGCACCACATCTCCATCCAGCTTGCCGCTGTCCATGAACTGATCCAGTATCTCCATGACCTGATCCAGATTCATCCCCTTGCGGTAGGGACGATCCTGCACCAGCGCCTGAAAGACATCTGCCACGGCAATAATGCGCGCCTCGATACTCAACTCGCAACTGTCGGGATGGAAGGGATAACCCAACCCGTTGACCCCTTCATGGTGGTAGGCGGCCCACAGTGCAATATCCTCAATTCCCTCAATCTGCCGCAGGATCTCATAGGTCTCATAGCTGTGCTGATACATGACAGAGAGCTCCATCTCGGTCAGTTTTCCCGGCTTGTCGAGTATCTGATCCGGCGTACGCAGTTTGCCCAGATCATGCAAAAACCCTGCAATCTCCACCTTGTCAATCTGCTCCTTACTCAACCCCATCCGGGTCGCAAGATAGCGGGCCAGAATCCCGACCCGTGCCGAGTGCTGCGCAGTAAAGGGGCTCTTCTGGTCCACAATATAGGAGAGAATCCGTGCCATCTGCCGCAGTTGCCGGGTCGACATGGTGCGCTTGCGGGTATAACGCCCCATATCCCAGGCGAAGCGGACAATGTGTCGATCCTCCAATGCAATCCAGAAGGCCTCAGACTGCTGTAGTTGGAGAAACAGCGCCACCAACTCCGGATCAAAATAGCTACCACTGTAACTCTGTATAGTCTCCACCACCTGTTTGCGATAGAGCAGCACATCCTTGCCATAGTGAGCCGCAGACATCACATCGATACGATCTGCCAGAAAGATCATATTGGAGTAACGAGTCACCACCTCATCTATTGCATGCTCTTGTAGCGCTTGCCAAGGGGTATGGTGGTGCAAAACAGGCTCAGCCATCTCAGCTAGCGGTTCAAACTCCCTGAGAAGACGATAACCGATCTCGCAGTGGATATGGGCATCTTCCCAATCAAAGTGGTTGACCAGATTACCATGTACCTGATCGGAGGAGACTCCGCAATCGTGCAGCAACCCCAGCTCATAGACAAACTGAGTCTGCCGCTCATCCATATCCAGCAGATGGGCCATCTGGCTGGCGATATAACCGACCCGTTTACCATGGTTGGTATCATTCATTCCAACCAGATCCACTGCAGTCTCGATCGCCATCACCATCTGACGATGATCGATCTCCAGCTCAGAAAACTCCGACATGCCTTCTCACCCAATTTTTGTGACAATAGACAGACAGTAGCAAGTTTTCAGACAGTGGCAAGTTTTATTGGGCACTTTCAAAGCAGCCCCAACCACAACAAGTTTTTTACCCCCTGCTCCGGCAACTACGTTGCCGGAGCAGGGAGGCGTACTACTTCACTTTGGATTCTGCCCAGGCCACCCGCTTGGGTGCCTTGAGCTCAGCAGGAAGATGTTTCATCTTCTTGTTCAATCCAGCCCAAAGCAGATTGTAGTAGAGCTCGGCACGTACACTATCGACCCCTTGCTGTGGAATCTCATAGTTGAGCAGACGTTTCTCAAAGGGGCGCAGACGGGTATCCTGACCAGACTGTGTCGCCTTTGGTGGTGGTGCCGGATTACCCGCATCATCGGTCATACCATAGAAGAGGTAGGCCTGAGGATCCTCTTTCATCGGATGTTGCTTGTAGTTCTGCCACAGTACAGTGCCATCCGCTGATAGCGCCGTCAGTTTGAGCACCATATTACGGAATGGAGCACCGGTCGGTACATTATGTGGCTGATGATTCTCCAGACCAACCTCGATCAACACGCCATCCCCTTTACGGTCCGCCATCAGATCAAGACGGACTGCCCGCTTCAGCATCGCATCATCGTGACCACCTCCCATTGCGTGGCTGACCACCCCATTGACCACCGGCATGTGACAGGACTGGCAGGTCTCACGGCTCTTGCCCTCCTTGTACTCATCACCGGTCTGACACAACGCCACCTTGTTGGGGTTGTTGCGCTTGTCATGACATCCGAGGCAGGCCTGTGAACTCTTCAGCATCGAGGTGCGTCCCATCGGCAGATCCAGCTCTTTCACATCATCCGCCTCCATGTAGCCGCGACCATCATTGGCTTGGCCCAGATGGGGATTGAGATCACCGGACTCTTCAAACTCAGAACGGAGCTTGTCCGCAGCTGCACCTTGCTCATGGAGAAACCCATTCGCTCCCTGCAGTTGATCTGAATGTACATAGGCCTGCTGCCCCAGCTGCATCTTGCCATCACTGCGATGGATACCGAGATAGCGTTCCATGGTATGGCAGGCGACACAGTTGACCCCTTCAGAGTAGGCCGCCATCTGATCCAGTTTGGTTTTTCCATCCTTCGCTGCATTGGGGGCGTGACACTGTAGACAGACCGGGTATTTACCTCCCTTCTTCAAACCCTCCTCAGCGGGAGAGCCGACCAGCTGCTTATAGAAGGCGCCGTGAATCGGATCCTTCAGTGCAGTACTCTGTGCATGCATGGAGCCAGACCACTGCTTGTAGATCTCCTTGTGGCACTCCTTGCACACTTTGGAAGAGACCTGGTGGATGGGAACATCAGCCCCTTCCAATGTCGCTGCATTCAACCCGCCGACCCAGGCCAGCGGCAGGGCCAACAACATCATACGAAAAATAGTATTAAACCGTTTCATTTTCACTCCTTCTGAAAAAATGGATGGATTCCCCCCTCAGCGCACTGGTGTACCACGCTCCTCAGAGGAGATCGCAAAACAGTACTCACCCACTATTTCAGAAACATTTCAGAGTGTATCAATTTCGATTCAGCAGTATTCCCTCTATCCCGCTGGCAGCCGTAGCGTAAAACGGGCTCCCTGTAGATGACCGGCGCTCTCGACACTGACCCGACCACCTACACTGTTGATGAAGTTCGCGACCGAGTGCAGACCATATCCACTGCCATTGGCATCCGTACCCGAATGAGGCGTGAAGATCTCTTGTTGCCGCTCCGGCTCGATACCAATGCCATTATCATCCACAGAGACCGTCACCTCTTTCTCTCCGCTCTGCACATTAACCACTACCCTGCCGGTAAAGCCACTCTTCTGACACTGCTTCACCGCGATCAGTGCATTCTTGAGCAAGTTCAACAGCACCTGAATCATCTGGTTGCGCTGTATCGTCAGATAGATCTTTTCACCATAACTGAATTCGAGCCCAACCTTTGCAGCAACATAATCCTCTCTGATCAGATTCATCACATCCTCTATCATCATGCCGAGATCGAAGGTTGTGACCAGCGTCTCCCGTTTATCGAACGAGCGGTGTACACGAATGATTCTGGTAATGTTGTCTGAGGCGTTTCTCAATTCTTCGGTAGTCTGTCGCAGACCTTGACT
>CAYQFH010000009.1:0-5351 GCA_964416755.1 uncultured Piscirickettsiaceae bacterium
TCCTCCTCTCCCAGATCCAGATGGACGAGCAGCGTCTTGTCACCCCCCTGGTGACGTTCAAAAAATTGTGCCAAAACCGTTTAGACCGAGATGGTCAGAGATACAGCGAAAAACACTTAATCGTTATCGTAGTCGATATTGATCGGGCGTGAAGGGACGATGGTAGAGACCGCATGTTTATAGACCATCTGGTTGACCGAGCTCTTCAACAGAATCACAAATTGATCAAATGAGTCAATCTGTCCCTGCAGCTTGATCCCATTGACCAGGAAGATTGATACAGGCACCTTCTCCTTGCGTAGTGCGTTCAGGAATGGTTCTTGAAGCTGCTTGCTTTTACTGCTCATTGTGCGTACACCTTTATTATTGTTTTCAAACAGTTTGGAACTATAGCAGAACCATTTGTGATTACAAAATAAAAAATTGCGGGTAATGGGGAGTACACTTCAGTCCATGTCCTCCAACATCACAGCGTTGATCATCTCCAAACATGTTTCCATCCCGCTTGCCGAGATTGAACTGACCCCCATTCGTGCCTCCGGGCCGGGTGGGCAGAAGGTCAACAAGGTTGCTACCGCAGTTCATCTCCGTTTTGATATCCATGCATCGACCCTGCCCGGTTTTTACAAAACACGACTATTGGCCCTGCGCGACAAGCGCATCAGCAAGGAGGGTATCATCGTCATCAAGGCGCAGCAGGCACGGAGTCAGGAGCAGAACCGCAACCGGGCACTGGAGCGACTGGTCGAACTGGTACAGCTTGCCGTCCAGCCCCGAAAAAAGAGAATCCCGACCCAACCCTCTCGTGCCGCCCGAACCCGGCGCACCGATGACAAGACCCGGCGTGGGCGTGACAAGGCGTTGCGCAGAAAAATTCCGGTTTAACCCTCTTCCGTTGTTCTCATCCGTTTGATCAAACGTGGCAAAAAGGCAACCACGGCCAGTAGAGCCAATGCCAACAGCACCTTCTGCACCAACCCCTCTCCTCCAGTCACCGCTTCCCGCCCCGCATAACCGAGCCAGGTGTAGGCAAATGCACCGGGGATCATGAAGACCCAGGTGGAGAGCAGGTAGGTCCAGAAAGGGATGCGGGTCAATCCCAGCGCATAGTTCAGCAAATTGAATGGAAACAGCGGCACCAGACGGACAAAGGCGATAAAGCGCCACCCTTCCGCCTCCACACCGTCCACCAGCTGACGTCCGCGCCCGCCCACTTTGGACGTCACCCACTCGGAGAGCAGCGAACGTGAGGCGAGAAAGGCGAGCCCCGCTCCCAGTGTGGCGCCGGTCAGGTTGTAAAGTGTGCCGTAGAGCGGCCCGAACAGTGCGCCGCCAATCAGGGTGACGACCGATCCCGGCAGGAACAGTACAGTAACCACGGCATAGAGCGCCATGAACAGCAGCGGTGCCGCCCATCCAGCCTGTTCCAGCCACTGCTCCAGAGCGGTTGCATCGAGCTGATCGCGATTGAGAACGGCCAGTCCTATGGCCACCAGGAGCAGTAGCCCCAGTAACAGTCGCACCACAGTCGTTCTGTTCATGCCATTATCCTCCCTGTTGTTCACTCTGATGTGCTTCTCTACGCGCTTCTTTGTGCCACACTCTGCGGTTGATCACATAGCCATTGTTCCATTTGCGGAAGGGCAACATCAACATACCCGGCAGTTTGTTGACCTCATCACCGTCTTGAAAATGGTGGATACCGATCACCATCTGCTCCTGTCCCGCCTTCGGCTGTGCCACATAGGTGCCCATCAGCCGATCCCAGATTGACAGGTTGAAACCGAAGTTGGCATTGGCCTCATCCTCCTCCACCGAATGGTGAACCCGATGCATATCAGGGGTGACCAGCAGCAGCCTCAACCCCTGATCCAGCGCCTCAGGTAAACGGATATTGCCATGGTTGAACATCGCCATCGCATTGAGAATCACCTCGAACAGTACCACTGCCACAACCGGTGGCCCCAACAGCATGATGGTGGCAAACTTGATGAGCATGGAGAGGATGATCTCGATCGGATGGAAGCGCGCCCCGGTGGTGACATCGTAATCCAGATCGGCGTGGTGAACCCTGTGCAGCCGCCACAGCAGCGGGATGGCATGAACCATCACATGCTGCAGCCAGATAACAAAATCCATCGCTACAACGGCAACCACAATCTTCAGGCCACTCCCCCACTCACTCTGGTTCAACAGCCCCCAACCCGACTCGGCTGCAACCATTGCCACTCCCACCGCCGCCATCGGGAACAGTAGCCGCAGTAGCACCGTATTCAATACCACCAGGCCGATGTTATGGCTCCAGCGCTGAACCCTGCTCAGCAGCCGTTCGCGTCGTGGGCGCTTCCACTCCCATAGCGCAACCGCTGCGAACACCCCCACAAAAAAGAAGAGCCGAATGGCTGGCTCATTCGCCATCACCCACTGTTCAAAGGTCATCCATCTTGTCCTGATTCCGAGTTGTAATCTGTTGTGCCGATTTGTATCATTATATGAGTAACAGCACATATGAGTATATGCACATATCATAGCATGAAAACCGGAAACAACAAGCCACTCTCACAGATCTTCAAACTGCTGGCAGAGCCCCACCGTCTCGACATTCTCTACTCGTTGGGGTTGGAGTGTCGACCGGTCTCCGCCATCATTGCCGATACAGGAATGAGTCAGACCAATGTCTCTTTCCATCTGCGCAAGCTGCGGGAGGCGGGTCTGGTACGGGGAGAAAAACATGGCTCTTTCGTCTTCTACTGCCTGCCGGATCCAGAACTACTGAAGCTATTGAATGGCTTCAGGGGGTGGCACCAGACCATTCAGTCTCGATAACAGCCAGGATCACAGTCACAAATGGAAACAGGCTTCATCTTTCACACCTCATCCTATCTCCATGATATGGGAGAAGGGCACCCGGAATCGCCCGACAGGCTACGGGCCATTGACCATCGACTACACACGTCTGGTCTCGATCAACAGCTCCAGCGGATCGAGGCGAAAAGGGCCACCGCAGAAGCGCTGGCCAGAGCACATACCGCGTCACATATTGACCAGATCTTCTCCTGCAGTCCAGAACAAGGGCTGGCATCACTCGATTCTGATACTGCCATGTGCCCAGACTCACTGCAAGCCGCACTGCATGCTGCCGGTGCCAGCGAACAGGCGGTCGATTTGGTAATGTCAGGCGAGTTGCAGCGGGTTTTCTGTGCTGTGCGTCCGCCTGGACACCATGCAACACAGGATAGATCCATGGGATTTTGTCTGTTTAACAACATCGCTGTTGGCGCGCTGCATGCGGTTGAGCAACATGGGTTGGAACGGGTAGCCATCATCGATTTCGATGTACACCACGGTAACGGTACAGAGGATATTGTAGGCGGCCATCCATCCATCCTCTTCTGCTCAACCTTCCAGCACCCCTTCTATCCCTTCTCAGGGCAGTACACCGATCACAACAATGTCATCAACTATCCACTACCTGCAGGCAGTAGTGGTTCCCTCTTCAGAGAGATATTTATCGAACAGATTCTGCCTGCACTGGAGACGTTCAAACCCGAACTGATTTTCATCTCTGCCGGTTTTGATGCTCATAGTGCGGACCGCATGGCCGGTCTATATCTGGAGACTTCGGATTATGAGTGGGTTACCCGGAAATTGTGTGGAGTGGCTAACCATCACTGTAATGGCAGAGTGATCTCCACACTGGAAGGAGGCTATGCGCTCGATGCACTGGCCGATAGCGTTGTTGCTCATATCGGCGCACTCGTTGAGAATGGATAACCCATCCGCTACTGCCTAAGGTAAAAATGGAATCTCTGTTTTCAGATACTAACTTTCACTGAAGTAGAGCGATATGCCATGTGATACTGCCCTCTAGAGACTGAATATAGCCTGACGAGACCATCGGCACCTAAATATCGTATAGCTTTACTTTCGTGAATCTTAGTAACTGTAATACGCTGGAGAGTAACTCAGCACTACTGAAATCCTGGACTCGTACTGCATTGAGTACACATCAGGTCGATCCATTCTGCTGTACGCCTCCGTGGCAGCTATCCTTTCATGACGCCTTTGCTCCTGAGCGCAAGCTGCTGATCCAAGAGTCTTCCAATACTCTGCTCCTCTTTGCTGAGCGCCGTTTTTCAGAAGAGGACATCGTACTGGCACCGATTGAAGAGAGCTGGTTGTTCGGCTGCCCCTTACTTGGAAAGCACTCTGTAGAGCTGCTGGCAGATCAGATCAAGGTGATCCAACGACACTACCATCCCACCTTTCCCAGAATTGTAATCAGCGGCATACGCCCCACTGGCCGGTGGCTATGACGGCTATCTGGGCAGGCGATCCGCTCACCACCGCAAGAAACTGAGACAGGCCTACAAAAAGGCAGATAACCGGGGAGTCTGGTTCGAACGTATCTCCCCCACCACTCCTCCAGAAGCCGACCAAGCCTTCGCTCGCATCTATGCCATCGAACTGACCAGCTGGAAAGGGATCAACCAGTGCGGGATGGATCAGGAGCCCTCCACCTCCTTCTACAAAAAGATGATCCATCGGCTCGCATCGACCAATAGCGCACGTATCATCTTTGCCAAGCAAGGAGAACAGGATATCGGCTACATCTTCGGCGGCCTTGCCGGAAGAGTCTATCGGGGACAGCAGTTCAGCTATGCCAACGATTGGAGAGAGTACTCCATCGGCAATCTGCTACAGAGTGAGAAGATCCAGTGGCTCTGCGAAGAGCGCTGTAGACGCTATGACATGGGCCCGGTATCTGGCCCCAAGATGGAGTACAAACGACACTGGACGGAAAAGCAGGGACACCTGCAGTCGTGGATGTTGGTTAGAAGATAAACCTGTGAATTTGATCTCTGAGTCACAACAAACTCAAACACCGCTCCGCCTCCTCCCACGACAATCGATTCCCCACTGATCAGCAGCATTCACTCAACACGCTTGATGTCTGCAGTGGCGTAACTGGGAGACCGGAATACCCAACAACTCTGCCCCCTTGCCATCCCCAATCACCCCCTCTGCAACGGCACGGTAGACCCGATGCTGGAAAAAATGGGCCTGCTCTGCCGGAAGCACCTCTCCCATCTCCCGTTCCAACAGCCCCTGTTTTTTCAAACGGCCCCACATCTTGCTACAAGTGGTTGGCGGCAAAATCTCCAGATCCCCAATCCGGTAGAGCAGCGCCTGCACACTGGCACCATACTCCCGCTTCAGCAATACCAGCTCCTGGAAATCGATCTCTCTGCGCCGCCGCCCCAATGTGCGAAACATCTCCTCTGCAGGCACCAGAAAAGCCCCCGCAAAACGGTTAGCAAACTGCTCCTCATCCAGCCCCTCGGCAAGCC
>CAYQFH010000009.1:5451-37807 GCA_964416755.1 uncultured Piscirickettsiaceae bacterium
AGCCCCTCGGCAAGCCGCCCCTTCAGCAGCAGATGCCCCAGCTCATGTGCCAGAGTAAAACGCTGCCGATCTCCGGGCCACTCACTACCAACCACCACCACAGGCATCCCATCACAACAGGTTGCGGAGAGACCATCAAAACCACCCTCCTGATCCCCACCAATGGCAAACACCCGCACACCATGCGCCTCCAGTGCATCAATCAAATTAGGGATCGGGTTATGCCCCAGATTCCACGCATCACGCAGTGCAATCGCAGCCGCCTCTACCTCGTCCGCATCGACAATCTGACGAGGCAGGGTAGAAGGAAGTTCGAAGAGGGCGACATCAATCGATGGAAACAGCGCCTCCAGCTCTTGCCAACGCTCCAGACGATCCGCCACCTCCGCCTCAATCTGGCGTTTAGCGGCCACCTTGAGCTGCTTTTCTCGATACTCGACATGGCGCAACTCCACTCCACCAGACCGAAAGAAATACTCCACACGCACCCCAAGCGCCTGCGCCAGCTTCAACAACTGATCAGATCCCGGCACCACCTCATCCCGCTCATACTTCGAGATCGCCATTGCAGAAAGCGACATCCGCTCCGCCAAACCACGCTGCGACAAACCCGCTGCACTGCGTGCCCGCACAATCCGTTCACCCAACACAGGAACTCCCAAGTTTACAAAATATATATTTATATTTACTTTTGTAAACTACAGTCTATCCTATAGATTCATTCAAGCCAACCGCAGATCAAGACCTCCCTCCCTTCTTAAGTCATAGTGATCATCACCTAAATCAAAATTTATGTAGTAGAATTAGTCAGCCCTCTATGCGGCTAAAAGTTTGGCAAAAGCATGACTAACCGCACATGGAACATAGCAATAATACAAAACGATATATCGACCTATTCTCAGGATGTGGGGGCCTCTCTCTAGGCTTGCATAATGCTGGATGGCAAGGCGTGTTTGCTATCGAGAAAAGCATTGATGCCTTTGCGACACTCAAGCACAACCTAATCGATACTAGAAATCACTTTGATTGGCCTAGCTGGCTTTCGCAACAAGCCCATGAGATCAATGAAGTCATAGAGCAATACAGTGACGAACTTGCACAATACAAAGGTATTGATCTTGTTGCTGGTGGCCCACCCTGTCAGGGATTTTCTACTGCCGGCAGAAGACAGCATGATGACATTCGCAACCAACTGGTTGATTCATACCTTAAATTCGTATCTATCGTAGAACCCAAAACTATCTTCTTTGAAAATGTGCGTGGCTTTACGCTCAAATTTACTGCAGAAGACGGTACAGAAAAGACCTTTTCAACTTCTATCGAACAAAAGCTGGTTGATATGGGATACAGCATTGAGAGCCGATTAATCGACTTCTCAGAGTATGGCGTTCCACAAAAAAGGACTCGATATATTCTTGTTGGCACTCTGGAGAAAGAGAACCGCTTTTTTGAGGATCTTGAAAAATCTAGGAATGAATTCCTAAATCAAAAAAACATAAATACTCCAGTTAGTCTAGAAAATGCAATTGGTGATCTTCTAAAAGAGCACGGGACAATAGCATCACCAGATACTGGCGGTTTTCATGCTGGCATTTATGCAAATAGCTCATCCAGTTACCAGCAGCTTCTTAGAGAAAATGCCAAAAAAACTCCAGATAGCCACCGTTTTCCAAACCACCGAAAAGAAACCGTTAAAAAATTACGTTTTGGGATAAGAACCAAACAACATGGAAAGAATATTGCAAAAAAAATTAATGACAAATTTGGTGGAAAAAAGTCGCAGGTATATCTTCTATCGCCTAGCGCCCCTAGCCCTACACTCACAACATTAACGGATGATTTTATTCATTACTCTGAGCCACGCGCATTGACTGTTCGTGAGTATGCTCGTATTCAGTCTTTCCCTGATGACTTTAGGTTCTTAGGCTCATACACCACTGGCGGTAAAAGAAGAAAATTCCAAGTTCCTAGGTACACTCAGATTGGGAATGCTATCCCTCCTCTTTTTGCTGAGCAGGCAGGACACGCCCTGAAATTCACTCCTTAGCATCTCTATCAATGAAGGATGTAAGAGAAGACCTTACATCATCTAAATTTTCACCATGCATTAATAGCTTGGTCCTAAACACATTTAGTTCATCTTCTCCAAAAGTAATCTTTCTATCCTTAAATTTGATTTCACCACCTACCTGATATGCTTTTGCATGAGCTAGCGCATTTCTCGGAACAATTACATCATTTTCATATTTCAAGAGGAGATCATGCAACCGCGCCATAGTCTCTTCTTCATCTGATACTTTATTCAGCAATTTACACAACGCTTGATATTGATGAAATGCACTAAAAGAACGATTTGACAAAACTTCCTTTACATTATCTTTACTTAATTTAGAAACACTTCTTTTATTACTTTCAATCTGCTTAATTAGATTCTCTTTAATTTCATCAACAAACACCCCTTCTCCATCAAGCTTACTTAAAGAAAACTCTAAAATTTCTTGTATTTCGGCTTCATACCCACTTACAGCTCCTAAAACCAACCCTCGAAGATGATTAACATCTAATACTTTTTTAATGGTTGTATCTATCACATGCATAGCTTGCACAACCACATCTTCTCTAGAACAACAAAAAACGCCATCAATGCCTTGTTCATAAATGGCTTTAATAAGCTTTGGTTTTTTTTCAGAGCTATAGAATAAAATATCTGTATAAACATGTCTTCGGACTCTTTTGGCAAGCACTGCACCATCATCCTGCCCTTCCCCCATATTCCAGTCCATTAAAATCATATCAATATCCGAACGCCGTCTAAGATCACTCAGCAACTTATTCAAATCCTTCGTTCTGTCCACCCATTTCACATCGACCTTGAATCCCTTACGGCTCATACGATCCTTAATTCCATCAGCATATGACGCCACTTCTTCTGGCTGATCATCAAACCAAAGTATCTTATATTCTAGATTCATTCATTTATCCTAATCAAAAACTGCGTTCCATCCATATCAGACTTGATCAACCTAATCCCCCCCCCCATTTGGTCGAGAATATATGAAACATGATACAGCCCCAAACCTGAACCAGAAGTTGTACTCACGCCTTTCTCAAATATTCTGTCTGGCTCCTTAATACTGGGATCAATACCTAAACCATTATCTGAGATAGTCATATTCAAAATCTTCGAAGATTCAACATTCACATTAAATTTGATATCTGTAGCACCTGCCTTCTCTGCATTATTTATCAAATTATCAATAACAATTGAGATTTCAATTGGCTTAAACGACCTAACAAGCTCACTTCCCTCTTCAACATCAACATAAATCTTATATCCAGTCTCTTTATGGAATGAGCATATCTCTTCAATATACTGTCTAATAAAATTAGCTAAATCCTCTTCAATCATCCCAGAATCAAGCCTGAAATTCGCTTTGGTTGCAAACTTTGAAACAGAAAGAATCTTCTGGTTCTTAAGGCTTAATTGCTCAAATATTGTCATCAGATATTCGTCATCGATTTTTTCTCCATGAATAATCTTATCAATTTGATTAGCTATTACATGATGAACATCTGCAGAATAAATACCAATCTGATGATGCAAATTCACAATATTGTCATAATCAAGAGAGGTAACTGAGGCAAGAAACAAATTTCTCTTCTTCTCTTCCTCATACGCTACTTCTGCACTTTTAGCGTCTTCTTCTGCCGCCGCTTTCGCCTGAACAGCTTCTTCAGCTGCTGCCTCAGCTTCTTCACGCGCCTTGCGCTCAAGTTCAGCTTGCTCCCGCGCTAACCTTTCCGCCTCTTTTAACTCTTTAAATCTGAGCTCAGCTTTCTCAATTCTGTCAAATAGATTCTTATCGTGTGTACTCTGAGCTACAGCCTTCAGATCATTGAGAGAACCTTCAAAATCTTCTGATTTCTCATTCAATATTCCAATCAAATCACTGTTATACGAAATCAGCTCAATCTCTTCAGAATTAACTAATTTTGAGACAACATTAATAACTCTTGAGCGTGCTTTATCACCACCTAAGCGAGAAGCATCTTCATGCTCTTTATCTAGCTTATCTTTCCAATTAACCCCAACAACATAATTTTCCAATCTTTTCAGGCACTTC
This sequence comes from uncultured Piscirickettsiaceae bacterium, assembly GCA_964416755.1. Taxonomy (GTDB): domain Bacteria; phylum Pseudomonadota; class Gammaproteobacteria; genus Thiopontia. The sequence goes on from CAYQFH010000009.1 coordinate 9,576, forward strand.
TCCCAAAAGCAGTCTTTCAGCTGCTCATAGGCCACCGTTTCGATTAATCCCTGATCTCTACTTGTTGATTCACGAAAATCTTCATCGCTTCCCGCAACATCTATTCTTCCAACAATATCTCGGGTTCCTAAAAACCTTGAAAAACCTTGTTGTTTCCGGTGATCCAACCCAAAAGAATCATCCTCTTCCTCTCCAACAGGAAAAACTCTAAATCCATTTCTAAACAGGAAGACTGAGCCAAACGAAACCGAGCGAACTCCCATTCTTCTAGTAAAAATACTCTTTGCTGCCTGATTAAGATAATATATATTGCAACTAAAATCAGAACCTACCAGCTTCAGATATGGATTACCCTCACTTACCTCATAAATAACTTCCGATCTATCTACAAGTTTTGTGACTATTTTCTCTCCATCATCTGATATATGCACAGATATCCTAGTAGTCTTTGGCTCAAGTGTTTTGAATATAAAATTCTCAACCTTTCCATTCACTACATGTTTATAACTGCTTTCCTCATCATTCTCACGTTTCTGGCGTTCAACCTTATCTTCTTCAAGCTCTCTTGGTGCACGAATATAAACTTCGAATTCATCGTAAACCTTACCGAAAGGGTTAATCAGTTTTGATAAAGCTGCCTTTAACTCTAATATCTTATTTCTGGACCAGACATCTCTCAACAGACTGATCTTCAATACCACACCATGCTCAACACCTCTAATCTTTCCTGTTCCAAGAAAGCTTTTAGGCAACTCAAAATCATCTTCTACACGGTGATTAACTTCGATATTTGCAAACTCGTGTTTATCGTCGACTTCAAATTTACCCCAATCCACATCAAGCACATTAATTGCAGATCCACCAGATTTAGAACGAGCCTGAAGCTCAAGACTCATCCCTAACCGATCACAAGAGAATCGCCCGACCCCTTTACTACCCGCATACGCTCGTCGACTTTTAATCCGGCTCCTATAATCAGCGTTTTCACTATCCTCAGAGCCATCTTTTTTTGCTGAGTACGCCACAAACAACCATTTATTGACTATATCGTCATAGGTCATTCCCTTTCCGTTATCAATAATCCAAATCTGATCCTCCTCAAAGCACACATCTACCCGCGTACCTCCAGCATCAAATGAATTTTTTACCAGCTCAAAAATAGCGACGAAGTCATTTGTAATTAGGTCCTTGCCAATAATGCTTTTAAGGCCAGAGCTAACCTTAAAATGTAAACCCCGCTCATTTTTCATCTCATTCTCTTTCTTATCAATCAAACCAATAATCCTCGTTCAGCATTTCTTACCACACCAAATAACCATATCCACTTTATCCCACAAACACTTATAACTTTTCCCTAAAAACTTGCTGACTCAATGAATTAAGCAATGACAAATCAGTCAAATCAAAACCTTTTACTATCTTATTGCATTGCTCAACTACCGAAACAAATTTACACTGCAAATCAATTGACGGCATAAAGAGCACGAATTCACTCAACACTGTTTTGTTGATAGTTGCAATCCCTGTAGTTTGCTTCCCTACTCTAAGAAAGTACCTTTTCCCCCTTTGAGAAGAGATTATCGCACTCAAGAATTCTGGTCTAACTACATTTTTGTCCTTTATTCGAACGGAAAAAATGTGATTTTGATGGATGCAGTTTGGTACTTCATTATTCCATATATGACCTCGACCTAATTTATCTGGATCACCACCTTCTGTAAGCAGAATATCACCTGCCACTAATTGATGCTTCTTTGCATCTGATGGAGACACAACAATTTCTTGAACATCATCTAGTGCAAGAAAACCATCCTGCACATTAGCCACACGCATATACGGTAAGGTTACAGCTGTAGACGGATCAACTTTTTTACCTTTGGTTACTCCTGAACGAATATCTGCAATATCCTTAAGAACTACTTCTTCCCACCCCTTCGGATTGGTTGCCGGATCACCAAACATATCCAGAAAAACAGAGCGGAGGAGTTGGTTGGAAAGCTCGATGGCTTGCTGGCGCTTTTGGCGCAGGCTGTCTGCCTTGTCGAGGATGGCTGCTATGCGTTTTTGTTCGGTTAGGGGGGGAAAAGGAATTTCAAATGCCTTCAAATCTGAAATTGATACATTTGCGATCACTGCATGTTTAGCCAGCCCCTGCAGCTTCGACACGACCTTACTTAATGCCCAATAAAAATATCGACGCTCAACATCCTTGCTAGGAGACAACTTCACAACACGCTGATTTAACAGAGCCTTTCCAAAGCCCCACTCACAAATTTTCACATTACCAGACAGACTTAAAAGAATATTTCCATTTTCTACAACGTACTTCTCATTAAACTCTCCATCCCAATACACAAAATCAGTCTCTTCATCTGAGACGTTTTGAATGCGAATTACCGGTAATTTGCCGTTAGGATCAGTTGAAAATTGAGCAGACTTCCATGCATTGCCTGACAGTATCTCTGATATCTCTCCAATTTTAACCAAAGACCAACTCACAACATCCCCTCCAACTCATCCAGATCCGCCATAATCTCCTGCTCCAGCGCCCGCAGTTTTTTCAAAATCTCCTTCGGTGGCTCATACACCTCCTCTTCATAGACCACCTCCTTGTAGCGGTTAATGGAGAGGTCATACTTGTTCCCGGCAATCTCTCCCTTCTCCACCAGAAAGGCCTTGGCGGTTTTATCCTCCCACTGCTGCAGCGGTGCCGCCGTCTCTCGCGCTTGGCTGTAGCTTCTCCACTGTTCGACCAGATCAGGCAGGTCGTTGCTCCCCTCTCCCTGCAGGGGTGTGCGTTTGTCATCGAGACTGAAGCCATCGGCCTGCAGGTCGTAGAACCAGACCTTGTCGGTCTCACCCCCTTTGGTGAAGAGCATAACGGCTGTGCTGACCCCAGCATAAGGCTTGAAGACTCCGGAAGGGAGACTGATGATCGCCTCCAGCTGATTGTCTTCGATCAGGGTTTTGCGCAGCTGCTGGTGCGCCTTGGAGGAGCCGAACAGTACCCCGTCGGGAACGATGACGGCAGCCCGTCCACCCAGTTTGAGCATTCTGAGGATAAGCGCAACAAAGAGCAGTTCGGTCTTTTTGGTCTTTACCGTGCGCAGGATCTCGGGATCGACATCTTCGGCATCGAGACTCCCCTTGAAGGGGGGATTGGCCAGCACCAGATCGAACCCCTCTCGGGCCGCTTGGGGAAAGCGTTCGATAAAGCCCTGGCTCAGGGTATCCTGATAGTGGATATCCGGCTCGGCCACACCGTGCATCACCAGATTCATGGTGGCGATGCGCAGCATGGTGGCATCGAAGTCGAAGCCGTGGAACATGTCGTGGTCGACATGGTGGCGCTGTTCGCCCAGCAGGTCGCCGGTGTAGAGGGGCTGCTCTCCATCGGTAATGGTGCCCTCGGGGGAACTGTACTTCTGCAGGATGTATTCGTAGCTGCCATTGAGGAATCCGGCAGTACCGCAGGCGGGGTCGCAGATGCGGTCGCTGGCACTGGGGTTCATCAGTTCGACAATGGCACGAATAATGTGGCGCGGGGTACGGAATTGGCCGTTGATGCCTGCAGTGGTCAGTTTGCCCAGCAGGTATTCGTAGAGGTCGCCCTTGGTGTCGCCCTGGTCGAGTGGTAGCTCATCGATCATCTCCACCGCCTTCACCAGCAGCGAGGGCTTCTGGATCATCAGCTGGGCGTCTTTCATGAATTCTGGGGAGAGGGTTTTGTTGGGGGTTTGTTCTGTTGTTTGAGATTTCACCCCCTCCCCGGCCCTCCCCTTTATGCCCGCTGTTTGGGTACTTGAGGAGGAGGGTGTTTGGTCTTCGCCTTTGAAGTAGGGGAAGAGTTCATCACGCACGGTCTGCAGCAGGGCATCGGCGGATTCGATGTGTTTGAGGTTGTGCCAGCGCAGGTGCTGTTGCTGGTCGTTGAAGCGGCGCTTGAAGGGCTGTCCGCTGCGCTGTGAGCGCTTCTCATCGCTGCGTTCGTTCATGTCGAGCAGGCGGGCATACATGAGGAAGGTGATCTGTTCGATGACAGTGAGCGGATTGGCGATGCCGCCAGTCCAGAACTCTTCCCAGAGTTTGTCGATTTTGTTTTTCAGTTCGCCGGTAATCATGGTAGTTGGTTTTCCGTTAACCCTTCAGGTTGAGCAATCTCTCAACGACAAGGTGGATTTGGGTAAATGGTTCGGTATCGTTATAGCAGGTCGATCTTTCGCACAGCCGTTCTGCATTGCGCTTTGCCCGCTCATATTCACCAGAGGTTACAGAAAACAGCCCTTCCATCCCTTTTTCATAGCCTTCGATGTGGTTACGTACTGCTGCATAAGCCGCATCCCGATGGATCGGGGCTTGTATATCCTCGAAGTGGAGCAGCAACCACAGCTCAAACGAGGGGATGGAGGGGATGGCCTTGAACGGTACCTTTTTCCGGTTATCGTTCAGCATTCTGTTATTTTTTGCCTCACAGAAACTCAAGGCATCGAAATAGGTGTCATGTTCATCTCGATCAAACACCACGAAAATCTCTTCAAAGGCTCTTGGTTCAATTCTTCTATTGGAGTGAGGATCACCATTGAGAAAAAGATCATGAGCATATCTCGCCACCTGCAGCGGTTGAGTACCGTAGCCACTGGGTACCACTACAGCGCTTGCAGTGTGCAATCTCTGCTGACTGATCAGCTCACCGAAGTAGAGCGGTTCTGTTTTTGCCCCTTCGGAGACGATCAGGATGCGGTCATGACTCACTCGGCTTGCCGTCTTGCGCGCAAGCTTTCTTTCATGGCGATGCTTTGGCTGGTTGTCACGCCCCATTGCTCAATCCCAAAGCCCCTCCGATAAAGGGGATGCCGCCATAGCGCCCTTGCAGATAGCCACGCTCCAGCGCCTCCTTGTTTCTTGGGCTGAAGTCGGTGAGCGGGATCAGCGCAGAGGCCTGATCAGCATCTTTTTCGACAAACCAGACCTGATCTCTGCGCAGCAGGAAAGGCGCACTCAGCAGCGAGGTGTCGTGTGTGCTGAAGATCAGCTGTGCACCAAGCGGGTTGATCTCCGGATTGTGAAACAGGCTGATCAGCTCACGCATCAGCAGTGGATGGAGACTGGTATCCAGCTCATCAACCACCATGGTTCTTCCATGTTTCAATACCTGCAGTACAAAACCGATCAGAAAGAGGAAGCTCTGTGTTCCGGCAGACTCATCCTGTAGTTCGAATGTGGCCGTTCCATACTCGGTTACGTGGTGGAAAATGAGCCTGTCCTCCAGGCTCTCCTGCTCGGTCACCTCGGTAGTCCCCTCCTCCATATTGACATGAACGGATCTGCTGGGAACCTTTTGTGTTTGCACCTCAATATCAGAGATGCTGATATCTGCAGCTCGCAGCATATGACAGATCACGTTCCTGGATGGCTCATGATGCAGCATCTCGATTGTCGTGGCTGGGGAGAGCCGAGATTGCTCATTCAACAATGTCAGGTCATTTACAAACCAGTCATAGATGGGCATCAATGGCTCACTGTTGAGCTGAACCGCCATGGAGAGAAACAGGGCATTGGGGCGGGTTGCCTCTTTCCACACGCTCTTTTTCCCCTTGAGTGCGGTGCCGAGGGTGTACTCATCCTCTCCTGTCTCGGGGTTGTAGTTGCGCTCAAACCAGTTGGAGGGCTTGGCCGTTTTGTAGACCAGCAGATACTCACTGATGATGCGAGCAGGTGTCATTACAAATCCGTATTGATAGCGCACCCCCTCTTTCAGGAAGGTGGCCTCAAACTCAATGGGCTGCTCTTTATGCTCATCGGAAAGACGAAAAGGCTGTACGTTATAGGTTTGATCCGGCTGTATTGCAGTGGCAGACTCCAGAACGACCGCCCGCATATATTGCAGCGCCTTGATCAGATTGGATTTTCCACCAGCATTGGCACCATAGATCGCACACCCTTTCAACAGGGCTGGAACGGCCTTGATTCCGGTCTCAAAGGTATTCTCCTCTTTCAGCATGTTGTCTTTGGCCGCAACCAGACTCAAAACCTGCTCATCACGCAGGCTTCTGAAATTCTTTACCCGGAACTCAACAAGCATCTTTTATCTCCATTACATCTCGGAATTACTTTCATATAATGCGTATTAACGCACATTTTTTGCAAATATTGAGTTTATTTTTAACTTAAAGAGAAAATAACAATCTATCCATGTGGTGACAACGTTGTAAAAGTCAGTTTTTTCATAGTTCAACCTGAAGATTGTGCTGACTCCGCTCAACCGTAAATTGCGCAACAAATTTGGCTATCAGTTCTGCCTGTTGGTCCTTGAAGAGGCCATCGATGCCATCCTGGTGCAGCCCCTTGAAGGGTTGGTCATAGAGTGCAGCAATGGTCATCTCCCCCTTGCGGCAGATCTCTCGTTTGAGCAGGGCGAGGAAGCGCTGTTGCTGTGCATTGAGGTGGATATGGTGCTGCTGTAGAAACTCGGTGAACTGCTGTTCGATGGCGTCCACATCCAGCCCGACAATGGTGCGCAGCAGTTGATCCACCCCGGCGCTTGATTCGGGGAAGAATGCCTTGAGCAGGTTGAGGTCGATGGCTGGGTTGTTGGTATGGAGCAGTGCATTGAGGCGCTCCAGCTCCGTTTCGGTCACCGCTACCCCGGCACGGATCTTACGCAGTACCGGGTCCGTTTCGAATAGTGGGGTGAGGCTTGCCTCCACCTGCTGCCGATAGATTTCGTAGTCAACCGTTGTGATGTTGGTCTGGCGGGTTTCGGTCTGGTACGTAGCGGCGTCCTCCTTGATGTCATAGATCAGCGGTTGTTGCGGCGGCGGTGGCTGCCCCTTGTCACGCAGATGGATAATGGGACGCAGTGCCAGACGACTCTGCTCCAGATCATCGAAGGTGGCCTGCTGCCACCAGTGCTCATCTTGAATCTGCCGAACCGGTTCAGCCTTGGCTCGCACCTGATTGAGGTGCATGGAGAGCTGTCGTACCTTGTCGATGATTGCAGCCTTGATTTTGGGCAGCTGATCAGGACGGTGCTGTTTGGCCTGCTGTGCCTGAATCAGGTCGAGATCCCAGCGGATCGCCTCCCCCTCTCCGCGAATATTGCGCCACTGCATCAGTGGAGCAATCTGCTCCCACAGTTGTTGTTTGGTGGTGGGACTGAACTGGTGCAGCAGGTTGATATCACTTAGCTGCTGCTTGATGCGCCACTGCGCTCTGATCTCGATATTGTTCTCATCCAGCGCATCGATATCCTGCTGGATCAACTTCACCATCTGGCCGAACGGGTCGAGGTCGCCCCGCTTGAGCGCCTCTTCGGCATAGCCAAGACGCGCCTCGAACAGCTTCTGACTGATGGATTTGCTCTGCCGTGGTGCCTCTTCCTCCGGCTCCATCTCAAAGTATTCAAAGTTGCCCCAGTGGTCGAAGATGAGGAACTGTTTTTTGTCATCGCTGCCATCGGTGGCGGGGCCAAACAGGTTGGGGGCAAGGCGGGTGCCACGCCCGATCATCTGCCAGAATTTGACCTTGGAGCGGATCGGTTTGGCGAAGACGAGATTGAGCACCTCCGGTACATCGATACCGGTGTCGAGCATATCGACCGAGACGGCGATGGTGATCTCGGAGGCTTTGCCATCGGTCGCCTTGAAGTCATCAATCAGGGTTTCGGCTCGCTCATATTTGGAGTGAATCACACGGCAGAAGTTGGGCCCCTGCTCCGGATACATCTCGCTGAAGAGGTTGGCCAGCAGTTCGGCGTGCTCGATACGACGGGCAAAGATGATCGACTTGCCTAGGGTCTGCCCATCGGCAAGGCACAGTCCATGCTCCATCAGGTTGCGCAGAATCTGGCGATTGGTGTCCTTGTTGTAGACCGCTTTGTCGATGGCGGCAGCCTCGAAGTCGAGCTGGTTGGGGTCGATCCCCTGCTCCTCCAGTGCGGCAATCTGCTCATCGGTGAGGCTGTGACCATGTATCCCCTCACGCAGGAACCGGGTGGTGTGGGTGACCACTTTGAACGGTACCAGATTGCCCTCCTCAACCGCCTGCTCCAACGGGTAGTTGGCAGTGGGAATGTGATTTTCACAACCGAACAGTTCGGTGGTGGAACGGCTGATCATCTCTACCGGAGTGGCGGTCAGCCCTACCTGCAGCGCATCGTAGACCTTGAACAGGCTGCCGTAGATGTTGTAGATGGAGCGGTGGGATTCGTCTGCCACAATCAGATCAAAGTAGCCGGGATCGAATTGCTCCATGATCTTCATCATGCCGGGATAGGTGGCAATGTAGATGCGGGCGTTTTTACAATCCTCCTTCTTGCTCTTCCCAACCACATAGATCGGTTCACTGAGGAACTCCTTGTAGGCGTTGGCGGCCTGTTTGCGCAGCTCCTTGCGGTCGCAGAGGAAGAGGATGCGTTTAGCCCAGCCTGCATCGAGCATCCGTTTGCTGAGAGCGATGGCTACGCGGGTCTTTCCGGTTCCCGTAGCCTGTACCACCAGCGCCTTGCGATGGTTGTGGCTGAAGCGCTCGCAGACACGGGTGATCGATTCGATCTGGTACATGCGCCCGGCGATCTGTGTGGCGATGGGGGTGGCCATGAGATCCTTGCGCTCACTGCGTTGGCGGATCAGGTACTGCAGACTGGAGCGGGTGTAGTAGCTGTGGATTCTGCGTGGTGCATAGCCTTGTGCATCATCCCAGATGTAGATATCGCGTCCGTTGGTGTAGAAGATGACCGGACGCTGGTGGTAGCGTCTCTCCAGTGCATCGGCGTAGAGTTTGGCCTGCTGACGCCCCTTCTCGGCATTCTCCCGGCAGCGCTTGGCCTCGATCACCGCCAGTGGCTTGCCGTTGTCATCCCAGAGCACGTAGTCGCAGTAGCCGATGCCGGACTGCGTGGGCTGACCATCCACCTCCTCTTCCAGGGTCACCTCTTCACTGTTCTCACCATTCAGCAGGTCGATATCCCAGCCCCGACTGTGGAGTTCGGTATCGATCAATCGACGGCGAGTCTGTGCCTCATTGAGTTCCAGCAGGTTGGTAGCCTGCTGGCTGCTCTGCTGGTGGGTTGTTCGAGAGTGCTCATCCAGCTGCTGTTGTAGATCGTCGGCGGACTGCTGCGCTTTCTTCTCCGCCTGTTGTGCCGCTTTCAGCTCATCCAGTGCCTGCTGCAGCCGTGTCTGGTGGACTTCGAGCTGCTGTTGCAGTTTTTCCGTCTCTTTTGTGCTGGTAGTGAGCGATGCTTTCTCCGGTGCTGCAAAGGGGGAGAGTTCCTCCTGTTTACTCTTTTTCAGAGCCAGCAACAGCCAACAACCGAGAATATGCGCCTCCTGCAACAGCCATAGGCTGCTACCCTTGGCTAACTGTCCACCATGAGCGGCGCGGTTACCCTCTTTGCGGATGGCGTGGAATTTATCGATGATGGTGCGATCCACCACCGAGGTGAAGGCGCTGTTCTGCAGCCGGTCAATGAAGTTGTCATTGGGGTAGCCAGGGATCTTCCATGCACGATAGACAATGCCGACCATGCTCTCTGCGTAGCAGCGCAGCTTGATCAAGGCACTTTGAGGATCGCTGTAGACGTACTGCTCGGCATGGCTGCCCAGATCTGCAAGATCGGGCCAGTGTGGTCTGAGCTGTTCAAAGTTGGAGGACATCCGTTGTGTATACCGACTTCCCTGACAGGACAATAAATTCAGCTGTTTATCCTGCCTGAGATGGAGCAGCTACTCAATCGATAAAATATTGCAGTTTTGTAATATTTACTAACAGGCAAAAAACTCTTGCAGTAGGTCACACAGGGATTGTTGCGCATTTTGATCGATTGACCCAAGACATTTGATGAGCCGCTTTTTATCCACAGAGCGAATATGATCCAACAGGATTAATCCACTTTTTCCTCTGAAAGAACATTGCAGCCGTCCAGGAAACTCAAAACCATGGGTAGTCATGGGTGCGACCAATACAGTAGAGAGCGGTGACATTTCATCGGGGGAAATTACAACACAAGGTCTGGTTTTCTTGATTTCCCGTCCCTTGGTTGGATCGAGGTTGACCAACCAGACCTCAAACCGGGCAACGGATTGGACTACCACTCCCACTCTTCATCTCCGCTGTCCAGATCTGCATCCAGCCACTCTGAATCAATCTCCACTTCTGTTGATGCAGATAGCGCCTCTTCAATCTTCTGTTTCCAGTCCGAACGAGGCTCTTTTGCGGGAGTAATCAGCAAACCTTGATCAACAATACGCATCTCCAGCTCCTTCCCCTCTAACTTGGCTTGTTCGATATAGGGCTTGGGAATCCGGACACCCTGAGAGTTTCCGATTTGAATGAGATGTGACATAGCAACACTCCTGAATACAGACAAAGTAATTATAATGTAATTACACTTTATTCACAAATAGCTCAACACAAATCTATTGTGGGTTCATGATAGCTCATAATATTTTCTTGGAAATTTGGTCTGCAGCATCAGCTGTATTCGGCTCCATCCATTCCACAGCTGTCGGCCAGTTACGTAGCCAGGTGAGCTGCCGCTTGGCCAGTTGGCGTGTGGCCACAGTAGCGCGATAGACCATCTCTTCTTGACCCAGCTTCCCCTCCAGACACTCCCACACCTGCCGGTAACCGACCGAGCGCATGGAGGGAAGATCAGGATTGAGATCCCACTGTTGTCGGAGCTGTTCCACCTCTTCAATAAAGCCCTCATCCAGCATGATCTGAAAACGCTGTTCAATGCGCTGGTGCAGTACACTGCGATCTTGTGGACTGATAGCGACCATGGTGATCTGCTCTGCAGGTATCTCCTCTGCCTTCTGCTGTTGCTGCAGTGTGGTGATCGGTGAACCCGTCATCTCATAGACCTCCAATGCACGCAGAATACGCTGGGGATCGTTGGCGTTGATCCGCTCTGCAGCCAGTGGGTCGACCTGTTTCAATCTCAGAAAAAGTGGCTCCAATCCATCTGCCTGCCGTTGCTGTTCCAGCTGTTGACGCACCTCTGGATCAGACTCCGGTAGCGTGGAGAGACCAAACTGCAGTGCCCGGTAGTAGAGCATGGTGCCCCCCACCAGCAGTGGGATATTGCCATTGGCTCGAATCTCTTCAATCTCTCTGAGTGCATCTTCGCGAAAGCGGGCGGCTGAGTAGGGTTCGGTTGGATCGACCATGTCGATCAGACGGTGTGGTGCCCGTTGCAGGGTTTCACGATCCGGTTTGGCGGTGCCAATATCCATGCCTCGATAGACCAGTGCCGAGTCAACACTGATGATTTCGAATGGGTAGCGCTCCACCAGTTCGACCGCCAGTGCGGTCTTCCCTGCTGCAGTGGGGCCGGTGAGAAAGAGCAGTCTACTGTCCACGCAGGAAGAGTCCATCCAGCTCATCCAGCGTCAACTGTCGCCAGGTGGGGCGTCCGTGGTTGCACTGGCCACTACGCTCGGTCTGCTCCATATCACGCAGCAGCGCATCCATTTCCGGCAGAGTCAGTCGTCGCCCGGCCCGTACCGAGCCATGGCAAGCGACAGTGGCCAGCACCTCATTGATCTGCTCCTCAATGCGGCCACTCTGCTGGTGTTCCATCAGGTCGGCCAGAATATCTTTTGCCAACCGGGCTGCATCGGTGTTGGAGAGCAGCGCCGGCACTTCACGGATCAGCAGTGAAAGTGGCCCGGTGCGATCCAGCGACACCCCCAGTTTCTCGAACAGCGGTGCCTGCTGCTCGGCAAACTCCGCCTCCTTCTCACTGACCGAGAGCGTGACCGGCACCAGTAGCTGCTGTGTACGAATCCCCTCCTCGGCAACCGCCTGCTTCAATCGCTCGTAGGTGATGCGCTCATGGGCAGCGTGCATATCGACCACGACCATCCCCTGCGCATTCTCGGCCAGAATATAGATACCGTGAATCTGCCCGACGGCATGTCCCAGCGGGTATTGAGCAGGCTCCGAATCACTGTATGGTGTAGCGGTTGTCTCCTGAACGGTATTGGGTGTAGCGGCCGTGTCGGCAGGTAGCGTTAGATCGAGCGCACGATTTTCACGCATCTGTGGCACAGTGAAGCGATTCTGCTGTGGCTTGGGCATCTCAACCCAGCGGCGCAGTGATGACCGTTCACCGGATTGTTCACCCAATCTCTTAAGAGTCTGTATCTCTCCTGTCTCCCGATCCACCACCTCTACCGGTTCATCCGAGCTGGCGGTTACACCGGGGCGGTCGGCAGCCAGCACATCCTTGATCATGCGGGTGATGAAGCCATGTACCTGTCGGCTGTCACGGAAACGCACTTCATGTTTGGTCGGATGGACATTGACATCGACCATCTCCGGGTTCATCTCCAGAAAGAGGAGGAAGGCGGGATGGCGCCCATGAAAGAGCACATCCTGATAGGCCTGACGGATGGCGTGTGTCACCACCTTGTCCTTGATCATGCGCCCGTTGACGAAGAAGAACTGCTGATCCGGCTGGCTGCGGGAGGCGGTCGGACGTCCAACCCACCCCTTGAGCGCCAGTTCGTTGAGGTCGCTCTCCAGATAGAGGGCATGGTCGACGAAGTCTCCCCCCAGCACCGCCTGAATACGGCGCTCCCAGTCGGGCAGACCGGTACCGGCCGGGTACTCCCGCACCACCTTGCCATTGTGTTTCAATACCCACATCATCTCCGGATGGGCCAGCACCATACGCCGTACCACATCCTCGATATGGCGGAATTCGGTCTTGTCTGTACGCAGGAATTTTTTACGTGCCGGAGTGTTGAAGAAGAGATCGCGGATCTCGACGGTGGTTCCCTGTGGATGGGGATCAGGTTGGGCCGGCTCGATATCGATGCCACCATTGCAGAAGATGCGCCACCCCTGCCCTGCCTCTTCTGCCCGCGAGATCAGCTGCAGCCGCGAGACCGAGGCGATACTGGGCAGTGCCTCACCACGGAAACCGAGGGTGACAATGCGCCCCAAGTCATCCACACTGCTCACCTTGCTGGTGGCGTGGCGATCCAGCGCCAGCTCCAGATCCTCCTTGAGAATGCCGTGGCCATTGTCACGCACTCGCACCAGCCGCTGCCCACCCTCTTCGATATCGATCCAGACCCGTGTGGCCTCTGCATCGACACTATTCTCCAGCAGCTCCTTGAGTACCGATGCCGGGCGCTCGACCACCTCACCGGCGGCGATCTGGTTGGAGAGTTGGGTTGAGAGGCGTTTGATTCGGTTCATCTTCAGCCTACTTTACTGGATTCTCAGTTTCTGCCCGATCTTGAGCATGTTCTTCAACCCTGGATTGAGCTTGCGCAGGTAGTTGAGCGAAACCCCTCTGGAACGGGCAATGGCACTCAGTGTGTCGCCCCGCTTCACGGTGTAGTAGCTCTTTTTCGCCACTGCAGCTTGTGGTGCAGCAGCACCCCCTTCAGCAGGGTAACGGACCACAAATTCACGCACCGCCTTCATCATCGCCTCAGCCAGCTTCTGCTGATGTGCCGCTGTGCGCAGCTTGCGCTCTTCACGCGGATTGGTGATAAAACCGGTTTCCACCAGCATGGAGGGGAAATCCGGTGCCTTGAGTACCGCAAAGCTCCCCTTGTGGACCCGGTTGCCGTGCAGATCTCCAATCTTGCCCAGCTCCTTGAGTACAATCTTTGCCAGCTCTCCACTCACCTTCTGGTTGGCGACCCGCTCCATATCCCGCAGTGCGTAGGCGACACTACTCTCTTCGCGCTGTTTGTCGACGCCACCAATACGGTCGGCGCGATTCTCCTGTCGCGCCATCCAGCGCGCCATCTCCGAGGAGGCCCGTTTGTTGGAGAGGACAAAGACCGAGGCACCATGGGCAGACTTCTTGCGGAAGGCGTCGGCATGGATGGAGATGAAAAGGTCAGCATTGTGTTTGCGTGCTTTGCGCACTCTCCCGCCCAGACTGACATAGTAGTCCCCATTGCGGATCATCACCGATTCCATCCCCGGCTCACGTTGGATCAGTTTATCGAGCCGCTTGGCGACACTGAGGACGATATGCTTCTCACGGGTCTTCTGGTGGCCGATGGCACCAGGATCTTCACCTCCATGTCCAGCGTCGATTGCAATGACCAGATTCGATCTGTGTGAAGGTGCAGGCGCCTTTTTGGGTTGAGCTTTGGGGGTGGCCGATTCGATGTTGTGTAGATCGAGTACCAGGCGGTGTCCATAGCTCTCATTGGGAGGGAGCAGGAAGGAGCGCGCTTCGATCCCCTGCTTCAACAGAAACTCAACGATGAATTCATGCCCCTTTCCAGTGAATCGGGTTTGTACCGACTCAAGGCGAGGATCACTGCTCACCTTGGAGTCGAGTGTCAGAATCGGTTGCGCACTATTGAGCTGCAGTACCACCCTGCCTGGCTTGAGCCTGGTGGAGAGCTTGTACTGTACGGGTTGATCGAGATCGAGCACCACACGGGTGTGGTCCGGGGCGGGCCAGAGGCGGATGCCGAAGATGGAGGTGATCTCTGCCTGTGCGGTCGGCATGGCACTCAGCAGTGGAACACTCCCCACCAGCTGAAGAAAACGGCGTCGGTTGATCGGCTCGCGATTACTCACAGTGACTCACAATGATTCATGGTTCCAGCGTGCAGCAATCGCTTCCAGTAGTTGTGGGTTACCTCTGAATTCACCTTGGCGCCCTTCTCCCCGCTGCTCCAGAGTCAGTTCCAGATCCGGTTCAGGCAGCATCCCCTGCCCCTTGTCGGGCCACTCCACTAGTGCAATGGAGCGGCCGAGATAGTCACGGATACCCATAAATTCCAGCTCTTCCGGATCACAGAGGCGGTAGAGATCGAAGTGGTAGAGGGTCTCTTCGTTCAACTCGTAGGGCTCAACCAGGGTGTAGGTTGGGCTCTTGACTGTGCCTGTGTGACCACGCGCCTGCATGAAACCGCGCGCCAATGTGGTCTTGCCCATCCCCAGATCCCCTTGTAAAAAGACCAGTGCCGGTGCAGTCAGCAGTTGCGCCAATAACGCACCAAGTCGTTCCATTTCAGACTCATTGGGAATATCCAGCTTCATGGCCCGTTATTATACCGTGCCTTCAGTTGGTCGGGTTGTGATGTGCCTGAACAGCACACCTTTCAGTGATCAGATGCCAGGTTGTTCAAGGTAAATCGATCCTGAAAAGGTCCAATGTATTTACAAGAGCAGTGCCTCAATCTCTTCAGTAAGCCGATGTGACACGGCAACCGCCTCCTCATGATCTCCAGCCCCCAGCAATTGCTGAATATTGGCTCCATGGTCACCGATCTCCATGAATCCAAATGTTCTGGCACTACCCTTGATCGTGTGGGCAATGTCACTCAACCCCTTCCAGTTCTCCTCCTCCAGGGCTACGGCAATCTCAGTCTTCAGTTCATCCATACGATCCTTGAATAACTGCATCAGATCGTCGTCTATGAATGAGTTTTCTGCCCCCCCGCCGGGGGTTGCTGCGGAATCATTCACTTCTGTTGATAACAGCTCTCTGTCCTTCTTCGAACTTTGTGTGAGCATGCGGGCCAGTTGACTAACCTCATTCTTCTTGAAGGGTTTTGCAAGGTAGAGAACATCATAACCAAGCTCACTGTTGATTTGCTCCAAAGGCACATCTGAATAGGCGGTAACAATGACAATAAATATATGCTTGTCGAGTTTCCGTAACGCCTTTGCGGTCTCCAGACCATTCATCCCCGGAGGCATACGCATATCAATAAAAGCAACCGGGAATGGTGTACCACGCTCCAGTGCGGCCTGCGCAAGCTCCACACCTTGCAGTCCTTGTTGAGCATAAGTGATATCAAAAATATTCTGTCGCTCTATTTCAGGCTCTTCTTCTCCCAGGATGCTTGCCAGTGACTGATCTATTTCGCCAGCAGTTACACTGTCCTCCAGTGCAATTCTATAGACATCAAGCACTGTCATTTCGTCATCAACCACCAGGACAGGGCTCACGTCAACACGCTCCTGCTTTTGAGGAACAGAGTTACTCAGTTGAATACTCTGAATGGTTGATGCTCCGGTTTCTGCAGTTTCAGTCTTTTGTTGGTCGACCTTGAGATAGAGCTTAAGAGTGTTACCAATCTCATCCTGCTTGACCGGTTTTTCAATGAAACCATCACAACCCGCTTTAAAGAAGGCATCCCGATGCTTTTGCATCACATTGGCTGTGAGCGCAATAATCGGAGTCTTATTTCCTTGTTGACGCAAGATTTTTGTTGCCTCCAGACCGTTCATTACCGGCATCTGCATATCCATCAGGATCAGGTCAAACTGCCACTTTGTGGCAAGTTTGACCGCCTCTTGTCCATTATTGGCAATGGTTACAGTTGCACCAGACTTCTCGACAATACGGGTCTCAAGCGCCTGTAGCTCAGGCGTGTCTTCAACAATCAATACCTCACCCTTGAGCATCTGATCGTTGTTACTATCTTTAACCAGAGCAATCGGTTCATTCTCGATCGGGAGTTCACTCTCCCTGTAGGGAAGCTTGAGCACAAAGCACGATCCCTTCCCCTCTTCACTAGATGCCTCGATCTCACCCTCCATGAGTTCAGCCAGGTTTTGTGAGATATGCAGACCTAGACCAGTACCTCCGAATCGGCGGGAGATACTGCTGTCTGCCTGTTCAAAAGGTTTGAACAGTCTGGATAGAACTTCCGAAGACATTCCGATTCCAGTGTCCTCTACAGAGAAGCAGAGTGTCTCTTTTTCCAACCAGCAGTTGAGCGTAACACTGCCTTCATGAGTAAATTTTTGAGCATTACTCAACAAGTTGAGCATAATCTGTATCACTCTTGCTCGATCTCCCCAGATCTGTACGGATGGGTATATCTGCTGGTTCACAATAAAATCAGCATCAGAACTATTCATCTTGATTGAGAAGAGCAACTCGATCTCTTTGATCATGTCGCTCAAACTGTATGGAAAACTTTCAATCTCAAACTTGCCGGATTCGATCTTTGACATATCAAGAATATCGTTTACGAGTGAAAGCAAGTTGCGCCCTGAAAGCACGATCGGATGTAGCATTTCATACTGGTCATGGCTCAGGTCTTCTTCAGACAACAGTTCAGCATTGCCAATAATAGAGGCTAATGGAGTGCGCAACTCATGACTCATGGAAGCAAGGAAGTCATCTTTTGAACGGTGTGCTCGCTCCAGACTTTCAAGCAGGTTATTTATTGCTAGAGCAAAGCGACCGATCTCATCATTACTGGTAACCGATGTCCGGATCGAAAAATTTCCGCTGGATTCGATCTGCTCTACGGTTGATTCCACGACTCTCACGTTCCTTGTCAGATCAGAAGAGAGACGGAAACTGATCCATCCGGTTATACCTAATGTGAACAACAGAAGCAAAATCGACAATTTAAGATGTGATTGTGCTTCCAAATTAATTTGGAAGGTCTGTTCAGAAACCTCGCTGATCAAATTATCTTCAATCTGTTTGAGCAGATCCATCTTTGCGGTCATGGCACTAAACCAATGTCCAGCATCTATATCGATATCAATCTCTCTACCGGACTTACGGATTTGTGCCCGCAGTGCATCAAGTTGTCGCATTGCTGGAGATGCCATTGCCCTCTGGAAGTGATGTTTTGTCTGTTCTGATGCGTATAGCAGGAAGGCTTGTTCTGAATACGCTTGTAGAGCTGCGTTTTTCAGTAGCTTGTCGTATATTCCTTCGACAAATTGTCCACGTGATAATATGCCGTTGATCATGCCCCGTTCGATACCGATAAATTCTTTGTAGTTCAAGAGCTCATTGAGTGCCGACATGTCTTGTGTGATGGTTTGATACTTGTAGATCGAGTTTAACTTTTCGATGCTATTGAGCATCATCAGATTTTGGTGGGAGTACCACGAAAGTGACTCTGCACATGAGAGTGCGCGAAGTCCTATCTGGCTACGCATAAAACCGATCTCATCAATCTCCTCCAGGATGCCACTAAGGCCGTGGTCTTCATGAAGAGCACTGTTCCTGGCTCTGTAGTCCTGGAATGCCACCTTCAGTCTGTCGAGTTTTTGATCTGTCTTGGTGTACTGCTGATTCAGCTTGGCCTTGGAGGAGTCAGTGACATTCCCGATATAACCGCAGCTTAACCCTCTTTCAAGTTGCAGTTCATGGATCATTCCGCTCAACCCGGTAGTAAGCAGTGAGTGATCATGCAAGTGTTCAGCTTCCTCTACCTGCCGCTGTTTTTGCGCCAAGCTCTGCAATGAGAAATAGGTCAGTGCGATCAGCGGAAGGATTACGATCAGTATCAGTCTATGTCTAAGCTGTAGAGAACTCATAGATGCACCTTTAATCACCGCATTTACGGAGATCAATCGGTATCAAATGTTACAAAATTGTAATAATACTAAATTTAAGCATGTGTTCTCAGTGATTTATATCAATAATTTGTGTTTTCAGAAATGGAAAACAAGGCCCACCGTCATACCAGGCAAGTTCTCCGAAGAAGGAGGGATGCTGTACAATCAGCAATGTCCCCCCTGTTGGAATGGATTAAATTATACCCCCTCAAGTGACTTCGGCAGAGTTAAAGCAACAGATTGGTGCATGGGCGACGGAACTTGGTTTTCAGGGCTTCGGGGTTACTCATTGCGATCTTTCAATACATGAGAGAGCACTGCAGCAGTGGACCGATGCCGGGTTACATGGCGAGATGGAGTACATGGTGCGCCACGGTACCAAACGCAGCCGACCTGCGGAGTTGGTACCGGATACCCTCTCACTGCTCTCTTTCCGCATGAACTACTACCCCGCCGATGCAGCAGACTCCTGGGATGTAATAGCGGACCGGGAGAAGGGTTTTGTCTCCCGCTATGCACTGGGGCGGGACTACCACAAGGTGATGCGCAACCGTCTGGCCAGGCTTGCCAAGCGAATCGAAGAGCGTATCGGACCATTTGGTCATCGGGTCTTTGTTGATAGTGCTCCGGTGCTGGAGAAAGGAGTTGCCGAGAACAGTGGTATCGGTTGGATCGGCAAACACACCAACTTGATCCACAAGGGCAGTGGCTCCTGGTTTTTCCTGGGGGAGATCTATACCGACCTGCCACTGGAGGCTGATACCCCTTCCAGCAACCACTGTGGTAGCTGCAAGGCCTGCATTGAGATCTGCCCTACTCAGGCGATCATCGCCCCCTACAAGCTGGATGCGCGGCGCTGTATCTCCTACCTCACCATTGAGCTGCCTGGGGAGATCCCGCTTGAGTTCCGCAAGGCGATGGGAAATCGAATCTACGGCTGTGACGACTGCCAGCTGGTTTGCCCCTGGAACCGCTTCTCCAAGCCTACCACGGAGCTCGATTTTGCCATCCGCCACGGATTGGATGCAGCAGCTCTGGTAGAATTGTTCAGTTGGGATGAAGAGACCTTTCTCAGAAAAATGGAGGGATCACCGATCCGTCGACTGGGCCATGAGCGCTGGCTGCGTAATATAGCCGTTGCACTGGGCAACAGTGGATCAACTGATGCGCTTGCGGTACTGCATAACCGCCAAAACCACCAAAACCACTCCTCTGCACTGGTGCAATCACACATCACGTGGGCGTTGCAGCAACTGAGTGCTACTCAGAGCTGATACAATCCTCGTATGATTCAGTTTGTCACACCGTTATCTGCTGGAGATGAAACTTTCAAAAGCGCCATCAAGGCCGAGATTGAGCAGCTCAGCTATCGGGAGTTGCCCCTGCAACAGGCGCTGTCACGCACCTCGGTGGTCAGTGATGATCCTGTCTCTGCAGTTATCATTGCGGTTGAAGAGCAGCTGAAAACAGTTCAGGTAAAGTGCGGCATCTTCTACAGCGGTATTATCGGCGGCTGCAACTGTGCAGATGATCCTACCCCACCGAGTACGGAGCAGGAGTACTGCGAGCTGCTGTTCGAGATTGAGCTGGAGAGTGGCCGGGCAGCCGTCACTATAGTCGGATAAAGTGCTCCCGGTAGAACTTCATCTCATCGATTGATTCACGGATGTCAGCTAGCGCAGTATGTGCCCCCTGCTTCTCAAAATGATCCAGCAATTCCGGTTTCCACCGTTTTACCAGCTCTTTCAGTGTACTGACATCCAGATTACGGTAGTGGAAGTAGCTTTTCAGCTCCGGCATCTCCCGCGCCATAAAGCGACGATCCTGGCAGATGCTGTTACCGCACATCGGTGAACTACGTTCAGGGACAAACTGTTTCATGAATGCGAGTGTCTGTTCTTCTGCTTCTCTCATGGTGACCCCCTCTTCACGCATGCGGCGGATCAGCCCCGACTCTCCATGGGTTTTGGTGTTCCACTCATCCATCCCGGCAATCATCTCCTCCGGTTGAGTAATCGCAAACACCGGCCCCTCGGCCAGAATCTCAAGATTTGCATTGGTGATGATGGTGGCAATCTCAATGATGGTATCGCTACCGGGAACGAGTCCTGTCATCTCCAGATCAACCCAGACCAGATTGTCCTCCGAAAACGCACTATTTTTATCCATATTTTCTCAACTCCCAATGCCCTGTATCATTGAGTCATTGTACCAATAACAAATTCAGGACGCCCACTTGGACACTATTGCACTCTTTTCATCACTGTTTGTGGTGATGGTCACCTTTCATCTGTTCATTGAACTCTGGCTCTCTGCGCGACAGGTTCGTTCTGTTACAGGACATCGTCCGGAAGTGCCTGCCCACTTCAGTGATGTTCTGACACTGGAAGCGCACCAGAAGGCGGCGGATTACACCACGGCGCGGCAAAAGCTGGGGCAGATCGAGCTGCTCTATGCAGCGGTGCTGTTGCTGGGTTGGACGCTGGGTGGTGGATTGGAGTGGCTGGATCAGCTCTGGCGTAGCAGCGCATGGGAACCGCTCTACCTCGGTACCGGCTTTATCCTTTCGCTGATGATTATCGGCACCGTACTGGATGCCCCCTTCTCCCTCTACCGTACTTTTGTACTAGAGACGGAGTTTGGCTTCAACCGCACTACTGCAGGCACCTATATCAGTGACCTTGGGAAACAGTTCCTGCTTCTACTCTTGATTGGAGCCCCCTTTATCGGCCTTATTCTCTGGCTGATGGGATTGGCCTCCCCGCTCTGGTGGCTGCAGGTGTGGGCGGTGTGGATGGGGTTCACGTTGTTGATGATCTGGGCCTGGCCCGCCTTTCTGGCTCCACTGTTCAACAAATTCACGCCACTGGAGAATGAGAATCTCGCCTCACAGATCGAAGCACTGTTGCAGCAGGCTGGTTTTGATTGTGACGGGATTTTTGTGATGGATGGCTCCAAGCGCTCTGGTCATGGCAATGCCTATTTCACCGGGCTGGGCAAGAAGCGTCGCATCGTCTTCTTCGATACCCTGCTGGAGACTTTGAGCGAGGCGGAGATTCTGGCGGTGCTGGCCCATGAGTTGGGCCACTTCCACAACAACCATATCAAAAAGCGGCTGCTGCTGGGTGCAGTCACCACTCTGGTCTCTCTGGCCATTCTGGGGTGGTTGATTGAGCAGGTGTGGTTCTATCAGGGGCTGGGAATGAGCACTCCATCGGACCATGCTGCACTGGTACTCTTTCTCACTGCGTCAGCCCCCTTCAGTTTCTGGATTCAACCGATGATGGCGGCCTACTCACGCAAGCACGAGTTTGAGGCTGATGACTTTGCTGCTGAACATACCGAAGCGAAGGATCTGATCAGTGCTCTGGTTGCGCTCTATCGTGAAAATGCGGCAACGGTTACCCCGGACCGTCTCTATTCAGCGTATCATGACTCACACCCACCAGCCCCTGTGCGTATTGCACACCTGATGGAACAACAAGAGGGAACAGAAGAATGAAGAAAATTGCACTACTACTGACCTGTGTGCTGGGCACCGCTCCGGCGATGGCCGATATCGAAAATGGCAAGGATCTGCACGATGCGGAGTGCCTTGGATGCCATGGCTCCGAGGCCTATGGTGTTAAGGGGGACAATGTCGAGGTCAATGACTACTTCGGTTTGAAACGCATTATCAGCCTCTGCATCCAGAATACCGGCAAGGGCAGTGACTGGTTCCCGGAGGATCAGGATGATGTACTGGAGTACATGAATACGGAGTTCTACAAGTTCAAGCCGTAGCCATGTCTGTCTCTCTGCACGGTCAGATTGTTACCCGAAAAGGCAATCGTCTGATCGTACAGTCGGATGGTGAAGGGCAGACAGTGCGCTGTGCGCAGCGCAAGAAGCTCCCTCCACTGGCTATTGGTGACCAGGTTAAGTGGGAGCAGACCGCACAGGGTGAGGGGATTATCACTCATCTGGAGCCGCGCAGGAGCTTGCTGAGTCGCCCAGATCCATTCAACCAGCGCAAGAAGCCCATTGCAGCCAATATTGACCAGATTCTGCTGGTCACTGCACCAGAACCGGGGATCGATCTGCTGCAGATTGACCGTATACTGGTCGCTGCAGCGGTCAGCGAAATTCCGGTGATACTGGTGATCAATAAGATCGATCTACTTGGCGATGAAGCGCAACAACAGCTGGAAACTGAGCTCTTGCTCTACGCTATGCTGCCACTTCCCCTGCTCTGGGTCACAACCATCGGTTCAGAGGGGTTATCGCCACTGACGGAACAGCTATACGACAAGTGCAGCGTATTGGTTGGCCCTTCCGGCGCTGGAAAGTCCTCTATCATCCAGGCACTACTACCTGATGAGGAGATTGCCGTAGGAAAACTCTCGGATGCGATTGGGCAGGGCAAGCACACCACCAGCGCCTCTACCCTCTATTCACTACCCTCAGGTGGTTCCCTGATTGATTCTCCAGGCATCCGTGAGTTTGGGCTGTGGCATCTGGATGAAGAGACCATTCGCAATGGCTTTGTCGAGTTTGAACAGTACCGTGGTGAGTGTCGATTCAGCAACTGCCGCCATCTGAGTGAGCCGGGCTGTGCCGTATCAGCTGCTGCTGAACGGGGTGAAATCGCCGGAAGCCGACTGTCGCACTACCAAGAGTTGATTACCAGGAATTGATGGCTGAGAAGTCGATCTCAAACAAGTCTACTGACCCTTGCTGGGTTCCATATTTTTGATCCAGATCAATTCAATGAACTACTCTTTATGGTTATATCGCTGTCGATTTCACCTGTTTTTAGTGTGGAATTCGATTCAGAAGCAGACCAACTGCTTTTCACACCTCTCCTGACAGGAAGTCGGAAAAAACCATGGATGATCACGGATCGATGTGATCAGCAGCGCTGCTTTCTTACTTTGAGAGAGGAGATCATCTATGCACCAGAAAGTAATGCCATTACTCTTCGGGCTGCTCTTTGTTTTTACCGCAAACAGTGCATTTGCGGCGAGCAAGGATCTGACTGATGAGGACAACAAACTGAACGCCGAGTGTGTGGGCTGCCACATCAATACCACTCCCGGCATCGTCAAACAGCACCTCGATAGCCCAATGGCCAATGCCTCCAAGCATGAGGATTCGGTCAAATGTACCGACTGTCACGGTGAATCTCATGTGACTGATGAGGATTATGCCAAGGCGGATATGCCAACCATGGAGACCTGCAACGAGTGCCACAAAAAGCAGGTCAAGCAGTTCAAGAAGGGTAAACACAATCTGGCCTGGTTCGGCATGAAGTCACAGATTGCCTGGCATGGTCAGCCTGGTGCAATTGTCGACAAGGGGTACAAGGGCTGCTCCGGCTGTCACAAACTGGGTGAAAAAGGGCTGCTCGGTATTGCCGAAGGCAACCCCGGCGAGTTGAAGCGTGATAATGGTGAAGAGGCGGCCAAGTACCGCTACGGCAATGGGCAGTGCGATGCCTGTCATACCCGTCACGCCTTCAAACAGAATGAGGCCAGTGATCCACGTGCCTGCTCCAACTGCCACATGGGCTTCGACCACCCACAGTGGGAGATGTTCATGTCCTCCAAACACGGCATCATCTGGGATATCGAGAATCAGGGTGGCAATGTCAATGGACGCGCACCCACCTGTCAGAAGTGTCATATGGATGAGGGTGACCATGAGGTAACCACCTCCTGGGGCTTTCTCGGTCTGCGCATCCCGACTCAGGATAACGTACTGGCATTGATCGAAGCTGCGCCTTCACTGGAACCACAGCTGCGTAAACTGGCTGCACTACTCCCAACCGGTAACTACATCGACGTGGATGACGACCCCCAGTGGGTGCTGGATCGAGCATTGATTCTGCAGGCTGCCGGGGTACTCGACGCCAATCTGCAACCCACCGAGCGTTTTGTTGAGATTGTGGTTCAGGGGCGAGCCGCTCGTGGTCCTGATGAGTTCAACATGCTGCGTACCAAGATGAAGAACACCTGTAATGAGTGTCACAGCAAGGGATTTGTACAGGAACACTTCGTCGCCTCGGACAACGTCATCAAGGCGGCAGACCATGAGTTTGCCAAGGCGATTGCTGCGGTACAGGGGCTCTACAAGGATGGCATTCTGGAGAAACCGGAGAACTGGGATTTTGCTCCGGATCTGCTCCAATACTATGATGCCAAGACCAGCGTGGAGCAGGAGCTCTACCTGATCATGCTGGAGTATCGTCAACGTGCCTTCCAGGGTGCATTCCATGCCAGTAATGACTATATGCACTGGTATGGGTGGGCACCACTGAAGACAGCTGTCAATAACATTCTGCAGGAGGTAGAGCAGATGCGCGCGGAGCATACTGCCAAGCAGAGCCACTAACTACTCCAGATAGAGACTATCTGCTAACGTTGGGTCGGGAGGATACTCCCGGCCCTTTTTTGTGCAGAAAAAATGAATTATTGATTTTTGTTACAAAATATTACAAAGTAGGAAGCGTTATATATTTTCTCTGGGGAGGGGGAAGTGGAAAAAATTATTTGGGATTCGGAAAAACACAGTGTTGGCCATCCTCTGCTGGATGAACAACATCAGCAGCTTGTCCGTTTGATCAATGAGCTTGTTGACCAGGATGACTTTGACTTTACCAGCAGAGCGGCTCTGGATCTGTTTATGGCATTCTCAGATTATGCCGACAACCACTTTGCAACCGAAGAAGAGATCTTGCGCACACTGGATGTCCCGGATCTGGATGCTCATATCGCATTACACAACAGCTACAATCAGAAGGTACAAGGCTGCATGATGCGAACCAATCAGGACAATATTCGTACGGCAATCGAGTTCATGACCGACTGGTGGATCAACCACATCCTCAAGGAAGACAGACAATACAAGCCTCTTTTTGAAAAGATGTAACTCTGTCTTTTCAGAGAGTATCTGACATGTCTCTACTGCCCATCTACAAAAACGAGGTTCAACGTTCCAGACTCTTCTCCTCTTTTGAGGAGCGGCTGATGGATCAGCTGTTTCAGTATGGCAAGCTGGTTCAGCATGAAGCGAAGCATTATCTTTTCAGAAAAGGAGATTGTGCAACGCACTTCTATATTGTGCGTCACGGTTGCGTGAAGCTGTTTCTGACCTCATCCAGTGGAAACGAGAAGACACTCGATGTGGTGCGCCCTGGTATGGCATTGGCCGAGATACCGATGTTCACCGCACAGAAGCCCAACCACTATTGTGACTGTCAGATACTGGAAGATAGTGAGCTGTTTGAATTCAACTGCTGTGAATATCTGAAGGTGTTGCAGGAACACCCCGCAAACAGTCTGCCGTTGATGAGTGCTCTGGGTGAGAAGATTCAACAACAGGCCGCTGAAATCGGGAGTCTGACTCTGGCTGATGCGCGTCACCGTTTGACACAGTACATCTTTTCGCAGATTGAGTGCAGTGACAAGCATCAGTGTGACCCGGTTGCTCGTGGATGTGACGTTACCAAAAACTGCAAGCTGCGTCTGCCCACATCGAAGGCGACCATCGCATCACTGCTATCGATTCAAAAGGAGACCTTTTCACGCTTGTTGGGGAAGATGAAGGCTGAGGAGATGATTGCAGTACGTGGCAGTCAGATTCAGGTCACTGATCTGAAAAAGCTGCGCGAATCGGTTGGCTGTTAGCTGTTCAGTAGGCCTGTCGTCCGGCAATGGCGTGTCCCAGTGTGCCGCTGTCGACATACTCCAACTCACCGCCCAGCGGTACACCATGAGCGATTCGGGTGGTCTTGATCCCCTTGCCATGTGCCATCTCACTGATAAAGTGTGCCGTCGCCTCTCCCTCTACTGTAGGATTGGTCGCCAGAATCACCTCCTCCACGACTCCACTGCCCAGACGTTGCTCCAGTAGATCCAGGCCAAGCTCTTTGGGACCGATGCCATCCAGCGGAGAGAGATGTCCCATCAATACAAAATAACGCCCGCGATAACTGGCAGACTGCTCCAGTGCAACTACATCCATTGGGCTCTCGACAATGCAGAGCAGGGTTTCGTCCCGTTTTGGATTACTGCACTGCGTACACAACTCCGTCTCGCTCAAGGTGCGACATGAACGACAGTTTCCAATCTGGTCCATTGCCTGATTGACGGTCCGGGCCATACGACGCCCCCCCTCACGATCGCGCTCCAGCAGATGGTAGGCCATACGCTGGGCCGATTTTGCACCAACTCCCGGCAGGCAGCGCAGGGAGTCGATCAGCTCCTCGATCAGAGACACGATGTAAAACCTAAAATGGCAATTTCATCCCTGCCGGGAGATCCAGCCCGGCCGTCATGCCAGACATCTTCTCCTTGTTATTATCCTCGACTTTGTGGCTGGCATCGTTGACGGCGGCGGCAATCAGATCCTCCAGCATCTCCTTGTCATCCTCCATCAATACCGGATCAATCTCCACACGGCGCACCTCGTGACGGCCGGTCATGGTGATCTTGATCATGCCGCCGCCGGACTGCCCGACCACCTCCATGTTGGCCAGTTCCTCCTGTGCCTTCTGCATATTCTCCTGCATTTTCTGCGCCTGCTTCATCAGGCCGCCGAGTCCACCTTTCATCATTTACTCCAATCCTGTTCCAAATTTAATGGGGTTTAACTGCTGGTTGTATCGAGCCTTCAACAATCTGTCCGTCGAAGGTGGAGACCAGCGACTGAAATTCTGCATCATTCTGGATGACATCGACTGCCTCTGCCCGCGCTTGGTCTGCACGTTGCTCTGCCCGTGCTGCCGGAGTGTCAAGCTGTGCACTCTGTTCTGCAACCATAATAGAGAGATTGATCTCACCACCGAGCTGCTCAGAGAGTGCAGTTGCAATCTGTTTTTCACAGCGCCCATTGAGCAGTGCACTGCTCTTCTCAGCAATCTCCAACACCACTTTCTGTCCATCATGTGCTTTCAGCAGACAATTCTGCGCCAGCTGACGGGCCAATCCACTCAGTCCCAATGAGGCGACCAACTGCTCCCAGCTGTTTGCATCCACAGTCTGCGGTGCAGCATGAGCGGCTGGATCTGCAACAGGAGGAATCTGATCAGCCACCGTCTCAGATGGTTCAGCCACACGGGGCTGAACGGCAGCAGCACTGGTTTGATTTCCACTGTCCGCAAGAGCTGCTCGCGCACGACTTGCCGGTGATGGGGCTGGAGTTGATGGTGTTGCTGAAGTGGTGGCACCGCTTTTTACCGGCTGAAAGGCGAGCATCCGCAACAGCACCATCTCCAGACCACTACGCGGAGTAGCTGCCAGCGGCAGATCCTTGCGCCCTATCAGTGCGATTTGATAGAAGAGCTGCAGATCTTCCGGAGAGATCTGCTCTGCCAACCCACTCCACTCTGCTTCAATATTGCGCTCCTCGGCGATGCCAGGCACCATCTGGACTAGTGCCATCTGGTGCAGCTGTGCAATCAACTCAACCAGTACCGCACTGAAATCGGCCGCTTTCTCGGCCAGCAGCTCTACCTGCTGTAGCAGTGCAGCGGCATCATTGTCAATCAGCGCCTGAACGATATTGATCAACTGGCGCTGCTCGATGGTACCGAGCATAGCTGCCACCTCTTCTGTCCTCAAGGCACCACCACCAAAGGCGATCGCCTGATCGAGCAAACTGAGGGCATCACGCATACTCCCCTCGGCAGCGCGAGCAATCGGCATGATCGATTGTGGCTCACGGCTGACCCCTTCCCGCTCCATCAACTCATCGAGGTAGTTCTCAATCATCTGTTGAGGAATGCGCTTGAGGTTGAACTGCAGGCAGCGGGAGCGGATGGTAACCGGGAGCTTCTGCGGATCGGTCGTCGCCAGCAGGAATTTTACATGAGGGGGTGGTTCCTCCAGTGTCTTCAACAGCGCATTGAAGCTGTGGTTGGAGAACATGTGTACCTCATCAAT
>CAYQFH010000010.1:0-36877 GCA_964416755.1 uncultured Piscirickettsiaceae bacterium
ATTCGTGAGAGCAGCCATCACAGAGATCTACCGGTACTCTGTATTACCAGTGACAATATGCTTGAGTCAAAGCAGGTCGCAATCGGATTGGGGGCCACCGGCTGGGTGCAGAAGCCGTTCAATCCGCGAACCTGGGGCTCAACACTACGCAAGATTCTTGCCTGATTGCTGAAAGGTTCCTATGCGTTGGATTGATCAAATACCGCTTGGCCATCTGGCCCTGATTGCCGTGATGCTGGCACTGATGCCAGCAATTGTTCCCCCTTTTCCAGAGCCCCACTTGGTGGAGAAGATCAGAATGTTGATGGAAGGTACGCTGCGCAAGCCGATCGATATCTTTGACCTTTTTCTCCATGGAACACCGATCACACTGTTGATGATTCGGCTCTACCGTATGGCAACCCGGCCGCAAGAGGATGACAGCAAGGGCGACAGCAGCTAATCGAAGCGCAAGGCAATACCCACCTTCTTCAGATAACGCTGTTCGGTCTTGAGATCATTGTGGGTCAATGCATGCTCCTCCAGCCAGTCTGGTTCAAAGCGCAGGGTAACCTTCCCGTTACCTAATTCAAGTGCCGGCACAGGAATGGTCTCATGTCCCCGGCCGCGATAGAGCAGCACCGCAATACGTAGCAGTACGGAGAGATGCAGCAGCAACTGTTCCAGCTTGAATGAGTGAAAATGGTTGGACTTGAGCTTCATGCGGTGAACACCCACCAGCGCACTGAGGGTACGTTGCTCCTGTCGCGAGAAACCGGGAATATCGGAGTGTTCAATCAGATAGGCACTGTGATGGTGGTATTTGCGATGAGAAATCGCCAGCCCGATTTCATGCAGCTTCGCCCCCCAGCGTAGTGCATTCTCAAAGCGCTCCTCGTCATCATTGAAGTAGTGGGCCACCTGATTGAAGAGGGCGCTGGCCATGACGTGAACCCGCTCAGCATGTCCCTGGTCGACATGGTAGCGCTCCATCAGATTGTCGATGGCAAGTTCACGGATGTCGTGGTTGGAAATTCTTCCGATGGAGTCATAGATCACCCCCTCGCGCAGTGCGCCATCAGAGACCAGCATCTCCTCGATCTTCAGGCTCTTGAAGGTGGCGTAGAGAATCGCCAGACCACCGGGAAAGACCGGGCGTCTCTCCTCCTTCAGCCCTTCGAACTGCAGCGCATCGATGTTGCCTGCAGCAATAGCCCGCTTGCGCAGCCGCTTCAGGTCGGAAAAGGTGATGGCATTCTGGGACCAACCCTCGGCCTGAATGATGCGGGCGATGGAGCGGATCGTTCCGGAAGAGCCGATGGCCCGCTCCCAGTGAGGCTGCCGATACTGCTTGCGCACACCGCGCAGCTCCGAAAGGGTGTCCAGCTCCGCCCGTTCCATCCGCTTGCGACTGATCCTGCCATCGGCAAAGTGGCGCAGACTCATGCTGACACTCCCCATGGTGAGGCTGTCCATCTGTTGCGGCTGCTGTCCAACACCCCGGATCAGCTCGGTGCTGCGTCCACCAATATCCATCACCAGCAGCAGTTGATCCTCGCTCTCGATATCGTGGGTCACCCCCTGATAGACCAGACGTGCCTCCTCAAATCCGGAGATGATTTCGATCTCATGGTTGAGTGCCTGTTGAGCCTGCTCCAGAAAGGGTTCGGCATTGCGTGCAGTACGCAGGGTCTTGGTGCCCACACAGCGGACCGCGTGAGGTGGGATACCGTTGAGGCGCTGCCCGAAGCGTTCCAGTGTAGTGAGTGCGCGCTCCATCGCCTCCGGAGTGAGATTGTTTCTCTTGTCGAGTCCACCACCCAGTCGCACCATCTCCTTGACCCGGTCAATGATCTGCAATTGCCCGTTCTGGTGGCGGGCGATGATCATATGGAAGCTGTTGGAGCCAAGATCGATCGCGGCAATGGTCTCTGACTGATTCAATGGAGTGTCTACTGTTGTATCATCTGTCGAAAGCAATCTCTGCATTCTACCCTCTGGAGAGGATGTAGTGCAGGCAATTTCTCTGAGGGCCGATCTGACCAAGGAAGTGGCGACACTATGCATGAAGAAGTGAAAAAATATTACGGCGAGATTCTCGTAACCAGCAACGATCTGCAGACCAATGCCTGCTGTACCGATAGCAGCACCCCGGACTATCTGAAGGAGCCGATGGCGGAGATTCATCAGGAGGTTGCGGACAAATACTACGGTTGCGGGCTGGTTGCGCCACAACAGCTGGAGGGAACCCGGATTCTTGATCTCGGTAGTGGTTCGGGAAGAGATGTCTACCTGCTTTCGCGACTGGTGGGAGAGAACGGCTTTGTGGTCGGGGTCGATATGACCGACGAGCAGCTCGCGGTGGCCAATCGCCATCTTCAGTGGCACACCGAGAAATATGGTTATGCTTCCCCCAATGTACAGTTCCATAAAGGGTATATCGAGAAATTGGATGCGCTGGAGCTGGAGGATGAGAGTTTCGATATCATCGTCTCCAACTGCGTCATCAACCTCTCGCCGGACAAGGATGCGGTGCTGCGCGAGGCGTGGCGGGTACTGAAACCGGGCGGTGAACTCTATTTCTCTGATGTCTACTCCGAACGTCGGGTACCGGAGATGCTGGTGAAGGATCCGCTACTCTATGGAGAGTGCCTCAGTGGAGCACTCTACTGGAATGATTTTATCACGCTGGCCAAACGTAACGGTTTTGCAGACCCACGGCTGGTGGAGGATCGACCACTAACCGTCGATAACCCACAGATTGAGCAGAAACTGGGAGAGCACCGCTTCTACTCGGCCACCTACCGTCTCTTCAAGATTCATGAATTGGAGGGGAGTTGTGAAGATTATGGCCAGGCAGTGATCTACAAAGGGACGGTTGCGCACCACCCGAACCGTTTCGATCTCGACAAGGGACACAGTTTTGAGTGTGGAAAGGTGGAGCCGGTCTGTGGCAATACCTTGCGGATGTTGCAGGAGTCCCGCTTCAGTGACCACTTCGAGTTTATCGGTAACTGGGAGACCCACTACGGAATCTTCGAGGGGTGTGGTACAGCGTTACCGTTTGATCTGGGTGATCCCGATCCGCGCAGCGAACAGGGCGGATGTTGTTAGGCAAAATGGCATGCTGAGCAGTGAGAACCACTCCTCGCTGAAAATCCTTTTTGCGGATGAGGTATCAGAGGTTCGCCTGGTCTATAGTCGACTGCTGAGCAAGGCGGGTTACACCGTTGAGGTTGCAGAGACGTTCGAGCAGACGATAGAGCGTGCAGCCACTTTTCATCCCGACCTCTCCATTCTGGGTGGGCGATTTTCTGCTGGTAGTGGAACTGAGTTGGCGAAACGGCTCCTCAACCAGAAGGAGAGCCGCCATACACAGGTTGTGATCCATGCCGAGAGGCAGCGGATTGCAGATGCCACCTTCCCGGCTGGTGTGATTGATGTGATCTACAAGGATGATCCGGTGGATATCTTCTTGATGCGCATCACCTCAATACAGCGCTACATCCGCCTTCAGAATGCCTATCGCGAGGCGATCTCGGCACAGGCGCAACACCAGTTTGCCGCCTTTCAAGAGGGCATTGGCGAAATGTCGGCCAACATTCTGCATAATGTTGGCAACACCATTCAGGGTATGCGCTCCTCCTATGAGGAGTTGCAGCAACAGATGGAGGGGCTGAAAAAAATCCAGCAACTCTATGCAGAGCTGATTGAGCGTCAGCATGGAGCACAACAGCAGAGCGACGACTCAGTGCTCAAGCAGATGGAGCAGACCCTGGTCAAGGCAGGCTACGATCTTCCTGAGGCGATGGAGAACCTGCTCTCACCAGCTCAATCTTGTATGCAGGGGCTGGGCAAACGCATTGAACATCTGACTCAGGTGATTCGCATTCAACAGCAGGGGGCGCATGCCTACATGCAGAATGAACGTTTCTCACCGCGTCAGCTGGTTGATGATCTGTTGGTGTTGATTGAAGAGGATCTGCAGCGGCGGGATATCACGTTCAAGATCTGGAAGGTGCCCCGTTTCCCTGAGGTCTCTCTGCCAAGAAATCAGCTGCTCCAGACGCTGATCAATCTGATCAAAAATAGTGCGGAGGCGATTGATGAGGCGGTGGCAGAGAAGGTGATGCGACCGGCGCGGGGAGAGATCAACCTTGAGATTACACTGGGTGGTGGGCAGATCCATTTCGCTGTCTGGGATAACGGCATTGGTATTGAGTCAAAAAACCTGCAACAGCTGTTGAAGTTCGGTTTCACCACCAAGAAACAGGGTAAAGGGTTCGGGCTCCACTCTGTGGGAAATTTCGTGACCCTCTGCAAGGGGGAGATTCAGGTATTGAGTGAGGGCAGGGAACATGGCGCCAGAGTAACGCTCTCCTTTCCAATTGAATAGTCTACAGTCTCGTTCAAGGATAACCATTAGTGGTTATTTTGTGGTGTTGAATGTATGGGTATACTATGCATATTTTCTTATATAAGCAGGCTGTGGTGATATGAAAGGCATTCTCGATTCTGATGCAGAGCCGATTTGGGAGCAGATCCGTCTGTTGCGCAAGCGCAGGAAGATTACCCAACAGGAGCTGGCGGAGCAGGTTCAGTGTACCCGTCAGGAGATCTCCAAAATAGAGAACGGCCATTTTCGTGGTAGCGTGAAGAAGGTGGAGCGTGTAGTCAATTATCTCGGTTTCGAGCTGATGATTGGCAGGGAGCACAGTGTAGCGGAGCATGAACAGAGAGATCTGCCGCCGCCGGTACAGATTCTGGCAATCGATGACGACCCATCCATCCTGCTTGGCTACAAGCAGCTCTTCAGTAGTGACGAGAGCAGTGGCATGTACTCGCTGTTGAACCTGTTGGAACAGTCCAGTGGTGAAGGCACAGTGCAGCAGCGTTATGAACTGACCACGGCCACCAGTGGTGAGGCAGGCTATGAGTTGATCAAACAGTCACTGGATGAGCTGGGCAACTCCGGTTATCAGCTACTGCTGCTGGATATGCGCATGCTGGGTGGATGGGATGGACTACAGACTGCCCGGGAGGTGCGAAAGATTGCCCCCGATATCAAGATCATCATCGTCTCGGCCTATCAGGACTACTCACTCATCAGGATGCGTGAGAGCATTGGCGATGATTTTATCTTTCAGTCCAAACCGTATAGTCAGGAGCAGCTGATGCAACTGACCAATTACATGATTCGGCACTGAGGCTTGGTTATGGAGAAGCATTTGGCAAACCGGCAACTCATCAGTCAACGTTGTCCGCTTGAGTGGACAGAGTCGGGAATCGCACTGTGGTAAGGCGGGAAGAGAATCGTCGTATTCTGGCGGTTGATGATGAAGATTCTGCACTGGCGCACTATCAGCAGATCTTCTGTGAGAGTACGACCGGTGGCAATTCAGAGGTCAACCAGCGCCTTTTGCAGACCCTGCAGGCGGGGTTGGAATCTCCGCTGGATATTGAGACAACCAACCAGAAACGCGAACCTTATGAGCTGGAGTGTTTCTCCCAGGGGGGAGAGGCCGTAGTGGCAGTGGAGCGGGCGCTGATGGAGAATCGTCCCTATGCCGTGGCGCTGGTCGATATGCGGATGCTTCCGGGTATCGATGGGCTGGAAACCGCAAAGAGAATGCGTCAGCTCGATGAGGCACTGCAGATCATCTTTATCACCGCCTACAGTGACTACGATACTGATCGAATTTTCGAGGATGTCCATGGCCCGGTGTTCTGGTTTCGCAAGCCGTTTGAGACCGAGGAGATGTATGCAACGGTGCGCAGCTGCTGCGACTCCTGGAATCAGGCGCATGAGCTGAGGCTACTGCGCAAGGATCTGGCCGATCGGGTGGAGCTGCAGACCGAGCGACTGGAGGCGAAGGTACAGTCGGTCATGGTGTTGCAGAACAACAGCCTTAAACGGGAACTGATGATGGGGGAGATGAAGCGCGAGCTGCGTAGCCTCAAGGCCTATCAGGATCTTCGTCTGCTGTTGAAGGATGGCCATCTCGAAGAACCCCGCCCACTGGATCTGAAACAGGAGCCAGTCCAGCTGCTGCTGGTTGATGACTCACCAACTGTACGAGCGATCAACAAGGCCAAACTGGAAAAGATCGGGTTTGCGGTGGAGGTTGCAGAATCTGCTGATCAGGCCTATCGCATTGCCCTTAAGCAACCCTTTGAGGTGGCGCTGATCGACTTCTATATGCCGGGAGGTAACGGAGATCGATTGATCAGCATGCTGCGTGAAGATCCCGAGACCATGTACATTTTGCCTCTGCTGTTCACCAATGCAGGAGATGAGATGATGGCGGTAGAGGCGGGAGCCGTCTACTGGATGACCAAGGATCAGGAGCAGTTCACCAGCAAGATGGAGTTACTGCGCGACTATATTCAGGACAGTCGCAGTTTTCAGGGTAACACGGGTGTATTGAAGCAGTTGGAGAACAATCGTCGCGTACTGCTGGTCGATGATGATCCCCTGATTCTGGAGATGCTCCGCTCGTTGCTCACACCAGGTGCGGTAATCCCGGAAATCGAGTATTTTTCAGACACCCGAAATGCAGCGGATCAACTTCAAGATTTGGATTTGGAGTTTGATGTAACCAGCTGCCAACAGGGAGAGGAGGCGATCATCGCTGTACGTGAGGCGCAATTTGAGGAGCAGCCCTTTGCGGTTGCGATGATCGATATGCGCATGCCACCGGGAATGGGTGGGTTGGAGACGGCACGCCAGATTCGTCAACTCTCGCCACAGATTGACATCATCATCATGAGTGCGTTCAGCGACCACACCATGAAAGAGGCTCGCGCCATACTGGGGGACAACTTCTCCTATCTCTCGAAGCCATTCCGCCCGGAAGAGGTGGTGCAGCGCATCATCGAGGGCTGTGCCAAATGGGCCATGGTGCGTGAGGTGAATGCCTCACACCATGCGCTGCTCAACCTTGCGGATGATATGGACAAGGAGAATATCCGTCGCAGAGAGGCTGAAGAGGGGTTGGCTGAGGCGAGTCAGGCGTTGAAGCAGGAGAAGATCTATATGGAGGAGATCTTCTCCTCCATGCGTGAACCGTTGATGGTGGTGGACCATAACGGAATGGTGGAAGAGTGTAATACAGCGCTGTTGAAACTGATTTCCAAATCACGAGAATCGGTCATCCGGCAGCCGGTAGAGAATCTGTTTGATGAAGAGCAGCAGTTTACCCTGATGGAGACGGTGCAGCAGCTGTTTAAAGCTCAATTGCAACAGGTTCATGATCATGATCCGGATGTGTTTCATCAACACCTTGAACATAGTGAAAGCCCTCTGCTGGTGGTCTCTGCGGGAGCAGATGATGTCGCTGCAGCAGAGATCTTTCTGGTCAGCAGAGGAGCGAGAAAGTTGTTGGGCTACTCTGCAGAATCCTTGAAGGGAGAGCCACTTCTCAAGGTGCTGGAGCCGGCAGAAACGGAAAAATTGGATGCGCAGCTCAAGGCGGAACAGGAAGCAGTCTCTTGTGGAGCCGCGCAAAATTACTCCTGGAGCTGTGCCGATGGCACACACTTGCAGACAGTTGCCTGCAATATGCATATACAGTGTGGTAGACATCATCACCAGATTGTCTTCCTGAATACAGAGGATGAGAGCAGAAATCCGCTGCTGTTCATGGATGCACTCTCCAATATGCTTTCATATGCAGAGGCCGACTTCTTTAACAGTGAAGTGATACCTCAAGTGTCTGAAGAGATTACCAATGTACAGCAGAGTGGAGAATCACTGGAACGTTACCTCAGAGAGTTTGCACTGCCTGTTGTGCTGGGAGATGAGTCCGGTCAAATTGTCTGCATCAATATGGCGATGGAGCAGCTCTGTGGATGGAGACGTGACGAAATTGCAGGAATGCCATTTTCGGTGCTGCTGCCGGCAGGATTGCGGGATCAACACCAGCAGCAGATCAAGCAGTTTATGGATAACCCTCGCTTGCGAGGCATGGGAGTGAATCAGCACTTCCCACTGCGGACATTTGGTGGTAAGACCACAATGGTGAAGGTGGGGTTGATCCCAACCAGCCAGAACGGCGAGCAGCAGGTTGTTGCAGTGTTGCTGGATGAAGAAAATCTGGAATCGCTCAAAATTTTGAGATCAACCCATGGTCAGGCATTCTCTCTGCACAAGAACGAGATTCTGCTTGAAGATCGTCTGCTCCATGTTGCCGGACAGGAGTCGGTTCCGGTTGCCGTATCCGGGTCACTGCTGCATGACAGTACCCAGCATAGTATGAGTGTTGTGTTGATGTTGCATGATCTGCGCGAGCGTAAAAGATCAGAGCAACGGGAGCAGTACGCCGCGTTCCAGTCCGGTGTGGCAGAGATGACCGTGAACATCCTTCACAATATTGGAAATACCATACAGGGGATGGATTCTGCCAGTAGTGAAATCCATACGCAGATGAGTGATATCAGAAAAATTCAGGGGCTCTATCAGCGTTTTGCAGATGCCCTGGAGGCCGCAGAAGATCAGCAGAAGAGTGAGCAGTTGGTCGAAAAGGTTCTGGAGGCGAGCCGCCGGCTCCCCGATGTACTCACCAAAATGCAGGAGAGCTGGAGCCCTTCGGTAGAAAATCTGCAGACCGGTATCCAGCATATCAAGGAGGTGGTGCGGCTCCAACAGAAGGGGGGGGTAGTGAATGTGCACAATACCCGCTTCTCGATCAGTCAGCTGCTGGATGATCTCAAATTGTTGACAATAAATGATATCGACAATCGCCGGATTAAGCTGGTTTTCAAGCAGAAGAACAAGCAGCAGCAAGAGGTCAAACTGCCCAGGAATCAGCTGATTCAGGCCCTGATCAATCTGGTCAAAAACAGTGCACAGGCGATCGGGGAGCGAATGTTGGTGAAGGGGCTGCAGCAGGGGGAGGGAAGAATCGAGCTTGCCGTAGAGATCATCGATCAGCAGTTGATGATAGTGGTGAGAGACAACGGGAACGGCTTTGATCCTGAGATTGGAGACAATCTGATGCAATTTGGTTTTACTACAAAAATTGATGGGAGTGGTTTTGGACTGCACGCGACAGCAAACTTTGTCAATGCAAATGAGGGCAGTATCAAAATCGAGAGTGAAGGTGTGGGGCAGGGTGCCACGGCAACCATCTTACTGCCGACAGAGCTGGAGTGACCATGTACAGAGTGTTAACGATTGATGATGACCCCACCATACTGCGGGCCTACAAAGAGCTTCACCGGCAAGAGGGAGCTTCACCGGTAGACCAACTGCTCGAGCTCGATCTTGAGGGAAAGGATCACAGAGAGCATCAACGTCTTAAAGACCGGATCAACTTCGAGGTGGATATCAGCAATTCCGGTGAGGACGGGCTTCACATGGTGCGCACTGCAGTGGAGCAGGAGAATCCCTATGCGGTGATCTATCTGGACATGCGCATGCCCGGGCGCTGGAATGGTCTGGAGACCGCACGTGAGATCCGCTCGATTGATCAGGAGGTGCGCATCCTGGTGGTGACCGCATACACAGAGGATATCGAGAAGCTGCATGAGATCGTGGGAGATGCTTTTGTCTATCTGAAAAAGCCCTTCGTCAAGGAGGAGCTGATCCAGATGACCCGTTTTCTCGCCTTCGACTGGCAGAGTAGTCGTGACCGAAAGCTGAAAACGGAGGAGATGTACACTCTCAATGAGGCCAAGAGTCAGTTTCTGTCGGTGATCAGCCATGAGCTGAGAACGCCACTGGCTACCCTGATGGGAAACAGTGATCTGCTTGCTCAGCAGTTGCAAAACGGCGAACAGCGTGCATTGATGAAAGAGGTGATGCAGGCTGTCAGGACGCTGCAACAGCTCTATGATGAACTGTTTGATGCGGCTCAGATTCAGCACAAGTTGATTGCGCTGGATACCGCGCCGTTCAATCTTGATGCGCTGTTGACACAGCTCAATGAGCTCTTCTACACCAGAGCAGCAGGAGCCGGATTGAACTTTTCCATCGAAAACGGGGTTGAAGTAGATCGTTGCTTCATTGGTGATGGCAAGCGATTGCAACAGGTGCTCAATAAGCTGTTGTCTAATGCAATCAAATTTACCCGCAGTGGTACAGTCAAGCTTCGGGTGCAGGCTGTAGCAGAGGAGCAGTTACAGTTTGTGGTAGAGGATAGTGGCATCGGTATGCCGGAAGAGATGGTTAAAAGCCTGATCCAGCCCTTCAGTCAGATGGAGATGGGACACAGGCGCAATCATGGTGGTATGGGATTGGGGCTCTACATTTGCAATGGTCTTGTAAATCAGATGAACGGAACGTTGGACTGGCAGAGTGAAATGGAAAAAGGCACTACTGTCTCGCTGACTGTTCCACTGCAAAGAGGGGAGACACTGCAGAAGTGCTCCAGAACTGAAGCGCAGGATGAGAAGCGCAGTGGGCGCATGTTGCTGATTGATGATGCACAAGAGATGCAGCTGTTGGTCAAGCGAAAGCTGGCTGCACTGGGCGTGGAGTTGGTGAGTGCATTCAATGGCAATGAGGGTATTGATCAGGCATTGCACCATGGCCCCTTTGATCTGGTGATTGTTGATCTGCGCATGCCGGGGATGGATGGATTGGAGGTGACCCGGATACTGCGTAAACAGAATCAGACGATTCCGATCATCATGCTGGGTGCGGACTGTACGGAACAGAACGGTCTGGACGCAAAAGAGGCGGGCGCCTACTGCATGTTGCCCAAGCCGTTGAGGGGGAATACGTTGGAACAGTTGGTAGCACTCTATGCACCCTATGCCTCAGCCTCAAATGGAAACCACGCAGATTAATCGCCGGATTCTGGCGGTCGATGATGACCCGCTGATTCTGGCCCTCTACCGGAAGCTGTTTACAGAGGAGAGCACGACCTCAACCAGCCGGGTGGATGAGTTGGTTGAGATCTTCCCGGAAACGGAAGTCGTTGCCCATTCTAAGGACGTGCTTTATCAACTGACCTGCTGCTCTCAGGCAGAGGAGGCGGTGGAGTGGGTAGAACAGTCGTTGCAGCATGATCAACCCTATGCAATTGCGCTGGTCGATGTGCGTCTGCCTCCGGGCATGGATGGTTTTGAGCTGGGGAGGAAATTACGTGCGCTTGATCCGGCACTGCAGATCATTTTTGTGACCGCCTATAGTGATTACGAGGTGGATCGTGTGGCAACCGAACTGGGTGGGCCAGTGCTCTGGTTCAAGAAACCTTTCTCACAGGATGAGCTGTTTCAGGCAGTACGCAACTGCTGTACCAGCTGGAATCAGGCAGATCAGCTGCATCGATTAAAGAGTTCGCTGGTGGCACAGGTGATGCTGCAGACCGAGAAGCTGGAGGCACGCATCGAGGAGATGGAACTGCTGCAGAAGAATGCGGTGGAGCGGGAGCTGAAGATGGAACATCTCAAGCAGCAGCTGAACCGCTATAGACCGTGGTATCAACTCAGGCAGCAGCTCTCGATAGAGGACGAGTTAATGTCTCAAGCGGCTCATCCACAATCGTTTGAAGTACCACTGCTGCTGGTGAGTTCTGATCTCTCTTGTATTGAGCAGTGGCAGCAGCAATTATTGGAGTGTGGCTTCATAGTCGAAGTGGCTGGCGACAGTGTGCAGGGTATCGCTCATCTGGAACATGCCACTGTCGAAGTGGTGTTGATTGATTCGGCATTGGGGGCTGAGGCGTGCAGCGATCTGCTTTCAACAGTGAGAGAGACGGCGCTCCCTCTGTTGTTGGTGCATGAAGAGGATCTGCACTGGAGTTCAGAGATGGCTGTGCTTCATCTGCTGCCGGTGGCGCATGGGATGGACTGTTTTCGCCGGAAGATGGAGAAACTCTACCGTTATCTCTATAGTCAACAGGACGGCTCAGTGGAACTGTTGGCAGATGAAATCATCTCCGATGTTGAGTCACTGAGCCGGGTGTTACTGGTCGATGATGAGCAGAAGGTGCTTGATGCGATCTCAGAACTGTTGGATGGAGAACGCTCTTCTGAAGCGTATTCAAGTGACTTCAGCCTACTGGAAGAGCTGACTCAATCCAGTGTGGTTGATGAACACAAACCGCAGCAACAGTTTGAGGTGGATACAGCACTTCAGGGGCAGGATGCGGTCAATCTTGTAATGCAGGCAGAGCAGGAGGATAGACCGTTTGAACTGGCGGTGATCGATATGCGCATGCCGCCCGGTATTGATGGAGTGGAGACGGCGGCACAGATACGTAAAATCTCTCCACAGATCGAGATTGTCATTCTTACTGCATATAGCGACCATTCGATGGAGAAGATTCAGCAGGTGCTGGGAAGTGAATTCTCCTATATCAGCAAGCCATTCAATCCGGAGGAGATGCATCAGCGCGTGGTTGAAGGGTGTGCCAAGTGGCGACAGAACCGTCAGCAGAAGCAGCAACGCCAAGCGTTGTTCAATCTGGCGGAGGATATGGGGCGTGAAATCGAACAGCGTAAAGAGACACAACGTCAGTTGATTGCAGC
Source organism: uncultured Piscirickettsiaceae bacterium (assembly GCA_964416755.1). Taxonomy (GTDB): domain Bacteria; phylum Pseudomonadota; class Gammaproteobacteria; genus Thiopontia. The sequence goes on from CAYQFH010000010.1 coordinate 12,457, forward strand.
CAACCGCTCCAAGGATGAGTTTTTCTCCAGTATGAGTCATGAGTTGCGTACCCCGTTGACAACGATGATCGGCTATACCGAATTGATTGCAGAGGAGGAGCGGGTTCCCGACTCCATTCGAGGGATGGCGCAGAGTGGCCTGTTGGCAGGCAAAACACTACTCCAGCTGGTCAATGACATTCTCGATCTTTCCAAACTCCGCTCTGGTAAATTCGAGCTTAACCACGAACCTTTTGATCTGCAGAAATTGCTGCAGGATGTGTCCGGCCTGATGCAGGTGTATGGCTCAGAGCAGGGGATCACCGTCTATCTGGAGATTGATCCAGCGCTGCAGGCGTTACTGCAGCGACAGTGGATCGGCGACGAGACCCGGATCTCGCAAATTCTCTATAACCTGCTCAGTAATGCGGTCAAGTTCAGTACCCTGGATGGCAAGGTGTTTCTGCGGCTGGCACCCGCACCGGCCATGGAGGGTATGAGAGAAGGGGAGCACTGTTTTGAACTCTCTGTCCAGGACCACGGTATCGGCATGTCCGCAGAGGTGAGCCAGCGTATCTTTGAACCCTACGAACAGGCGGATGGTTCAATCGCCAACCGTTTTGGTGGCACAGGGCTGGGGCTCTTTATTGTTCGGGAACTGGTTGAGCTGATGGATGGAACCATCACTGTGGAGAGTGCTGAAGGGGAGGGAACCACTTTCGCCGTGAGATTGCCATTGGGAAAGACAGAGTTGACCGTTACCCGGGGTGCGGGTGGAGTGGGTCGGATCGCTATTCCTCGTCTGCAAGGCAAGGTGTTGCTGGCAGAGGATACCATCCAGCTACAGCGTCTTACCGTCATGTTGATCAACAAGAGTGGCGCAGCGGTTGATATTGCCAACAACGGGGTCGAGGCCATTGAGATGGGGATCAAGGGGGGATATCAACTGATCTTGATGGATATGCAGATGCCGCATGTGGATGGTGTCGAGGCGACCCGCCGCTTGCGGGAGGCGGGCTGTACAACCCCGATTGTGGCACTGACGGCCAATGTGATGCATGAGCACCGTATCCGCTTCGAAGAAGCCGGTTGCAGGGAGTTCATCACCAAGCCGATTAAGCGCAAACAGCTCTATGAGGTGCTGGAACAGTATCTGTCTGTAGCGACCGAAGATGGAATGGATGTACAACCGGATAGTGTGATTGAGACACCATTGCCGCTTGAACAGCAAGATGATGCTGCAGATGACCTTACCGATCTGCTGGATGAAGAGATGCTGCGGGAGTTCTGGGACTATATTGTCGAGGCCAGGGTCAAGCTGGATGAGGCCTGGCAGCAGGGGAATTGGGAGCAACTGAAGAAAAGCGCGCATGCGGTCAAGGGGATGGGGAGTTCATATGGTCAGCCGATGATGAGCCACTATGCTGCAAAGATTCAGGATGCAGCTCTGACAGGGGATCGGGAGGTGATGAAGATCGACTTCTATCAACTGATGCAGCTCTGTGTGAGAGATGGAGACGGATGATGCTGGATTCAGAAAACTGAGTGAAGACAGCTCCGATAGAATATCCACGTTTCACATATGATCCACTTTTAATGCTGTATAATCGATTTACTTACAGAGTGTATTAATTAAGAGACAGTTGGGCAAATGGGTCAAACATTGACAGAGTACGAACACAGCAGAATTCTGGCCGCAGATGACGAGCCAAGTGTTCAGCAACTCTATCGCTCGATCTTTTCAGGACGAGCAGATCGCTACAGCAGTGCCGCTGAGGAGTTGAATCATCTTATATCAGCGCATGTGGATGACAATTCCGATACCGGTTCCGAGTTCTCTTTCGACTGCTCTGTCGTGGATCAGGGAGAGAAGGCGGTTGCTCTGGCGGAGCAGGCGCTGGCAGAGGGTAAACCCTATACTGTGGCGCTGCTCGACATGCGTATGCCACCAGGGATGGATGGATTGGAGACGGCGAAGCGCTTGCGTGCATTGGATGATCGCATCTATATCGTATTCGTCACCGCCTATGCGGATCGTTCGGTCGAGGAGCTCCACAGGGCGATGGAGTATGGCACGCTGTTCATGCGCAAGCCCTTCGTCAGGGAGGAGATCCTGCAGACGGCACGCATGTTGAGCCAGAACTGGAGCAAGGATCGACGGCTGGAGCAGTCTGTCTCCAGAGCGGAGATGGAGGCCGTCAACAGCGCGATGCGAGCCAAGGATGATTTCCTTGCTTCAATGAGCCATGAGCTGCGTACGCCGCTGACTGCAATCATTGGTAATAGCGAATTCCTCGCAGAGAGCTCGCTGGATGATGACCAGCATGACCTGCTGCGCTCGATTGAGGTCTCCAGTCTGGGGCTGCTGGCACTGATCAATGATATTCTCGATCTCTCCAAAATTGCGGCAGGCAAGTTTGCAGTTGACCATATTCCCTTTGACCTCAATGAGGTGATCGATGAGGTGGGGTACATCTTCGCGGCACGTGCGCATGAGGCGGGATTGAGCCTGAAGATTGACCATCCGGAGTTCACCAGCCAGATTATCGGCGATGGTCGACGTATCAACCAGGTACTCATCAACCTGCTCAGTAATGCGATCAAGTTCACCGAGTCCGGCACGGTTGAGTTGGCAGTGTGGACTGAGGCAGATGAGAAGGAACTTCATTTCCGGGTCAAGGATGAGGGGATCGGTATGACCTCGCAGACCCTGCGGCGACTCTTCAAACCCTTTACCCAGGCGGATTCCACCATCTCCGGACGTTTCGGAGGTACCGGTCTTGGGCTCCACATCACCTGGACACTGGTCGATCTGATGAGCGGGGAGATCAATGTGGAGAGTGTCGAGGGGGAGGGCTCCTGTTTTCACATCGTACTGCCGCTGGAGGTCAGTGACCTGCCGGTCTCGAAAAAGCGCAGGCGTTGCTTTGTTACCCTCGACTGCTACTTCAGTGGCAGTGTGCTGATTGCAGAGGATGCCCCGGAACTGCAGTCACTGGAGCGTCGCATGCTGAAATCGATGGGGCTGGATGTGACCGTTGCCGACAACGGAAAAGAGGCAGTGGATTTGGCACTGAGTGAAGAGTTTGATGTGGTGTTGATGGACATGCAGATGCCGGAGATGGACGGTATCGAAGCCACTGAGTTGCTGCGTTCCATCGGGTATGACAAGCCGATTGTTGCCCTGACAGCCAATGTGATGGCGCAGCATCAGGAGCAGTTTGAGGCGGCAGGATGTACGGATTTTCTCGCCAAGCCGATCGATCGACACCGCCTGCAGGAGGTGTTGGGGCAGTTTCTCAAAGCCTGCAGTCGAGAGGAGTTTCTCGAGCGACAAAAGGGTGAGCCAGATGCCGCTATCCCGAGCGCAATCGTGGATGACGAGTTGACTGGACTCTTTATCGAGCGTACCCGGGAACTGCGTGACAAGATTGTGATTGCGGTGGAGCAGGAGGATTGGGATGCTGTACGTATCAACGCACATACCGTCAAGGGCAGTGGCACCACCTTTGGTTACCCGCAACTGACCAGTCTGGGCAAGGAGGTGTGTGACTCAATCGACCATAAACAGATGGGACCTGTTCCTGCACTGACCCGGCAGTTACTGGATGAGATGCATAATGTGCTGTCGGATCAGGTTGGATGAACAGAATACCTCCTTCCTGAAACCAGTTATGGTAACCTCAGAGTATGACCGAGATTTCATTTAGCGAAAATATCAAACGGCTGCGCAAGCAGGCAGGATTGACTCAGCAGCAGCTGGCGGAGCGTACCCAGTGTACCCGTCAGGACATCTCAAAGCTTGAGAACGGGCGCTTTCGTGGCGGTTTTCACAAGATTGAGCGTATCTGTGCGCTGCTACAGTGTACCTTCACACTGCAGGTCAACAGCGAAGAGCAGTCAGAAGATCCGGATGAGAGTGGCACGATACGCATCCTGGCGATCGATGATGACCCTGCCGTGCTGTGGGGTTATGAGCAGACCTTTTCTCCCGATCAGGCCACCGGAATCAATACCCTGGCGGCTCTGTTGCAGATAGGAGAGAGGGTAGAGGGGGACGACGGAGAAGAGAAACAGTCACGCTATGCCATAACCACCACTCAGGATGGCAAGTCTGGAGTGGAACTGATTGAACAGGCCCTGGAACAGGGTATCCCTTACCATCTGTTGCTCCTCGATATGCGAATGCCCGGTAGATGGGATGGATTGCGGACTGCCAGAGAGATCAGGAAGGTTGACCCGGATATCAAGATTATTCTGGTTTCGGCCTATCGTGACTACACGCTCACGAAGATGAGAGAGATCATCGGCGATGACTTTGTTTTTCAATCCAAACCCTACAATCAGGAAGACCTGATCCAGCTGAGCAGCTACATCACCAGGCAATGATCACAGATCCTTGTCCCGATCTTCCCTGTCTACTGTTTGATTGACAGACTGCAATATCATGAAAATTCTGCTTGTTGATGACTCCAGGACCGTCTGTGCAATCTATGGTGCGCTACTGCAGCAGCATGGCTACGATGTGCTGGTTGCCTACTCGATGGAGCAGGCGTTGCAGATCGCTGAAGAGCATCGTCCACCACTGGCCATTGTCGATTTCTATATGCCGGGTGGCAATGGTGATGAGCTGACCCGGGCACTGCATCAACGGGCAGCGACAGCGAATATCATTGTTGCGATCCACTCGCAGTTTCCAGACGTGGTGAAGAAGGCGCTGGAGGCGGGGGCCGTGGAACTGATCGGCAAGGATGAACCGCAAGATCTCTTTCTGATGCGTGTTGACGCCTTGAGAACCATTGTCGAGGGGCAGACCTACCAGCGTAATATCGAGCAGCTGCTCAATGAGAAGAACCTCGACCAGAAGCCGATCAGTATTCTGCTGGTGGATGACTCTGCAACCGTACGGGCAGTCTATGGCAACCGGTTGCGGGAGAATGGTTTTACCGTGTACGAGGCGGCAACCCTGCAGCAGGGAGAGGAGCTGGCCCATTCGGAGATGCCGGACATGATGCTGGTTGACTTTGTTCTGCCGGATGGTCGAGGGGATGAGCTGGTGAGTGATCTCCTGGCACAGGCGGACACCGGCAATATCCTGATGGTGATGTTCAGCAGTAAAGAGGATCTGGAAGAGGCTGCACTGAGTGCTGGAGCAATTGACATCATCTCCAAGGAGGATCCTGATCATATCTTCATGCGCCGTATCCAGTCGATGCGCAAATATGTTGAGTCACAGCGCAAACTGCGGCAACTGATGCAGCAGAGTCAGGATGAGGTCAGACGGCTGCTGGCTCAGGCTGAGCAGGCCCGTGATGAGGCTGATCTTGCCAACAAGTCGAAGGATGATTTTCTCGCCTCCATGAGTCATGAATTGCGTACACCGCTCACCTCCATTATCGGTAATAGCGAAATTCTGGCAGACAGCAGGCTCGACAGTGAGCAACAGACACTGCTGCAGTGTGTTGAGGTATCGGGGCGCAGTCTGCTGGCTCTGGTCAACGATATTCTCGACCTCTCCAAGATTGAGGCCGGCAAGTTCGAGATCGATATCGCCCCGTTTGATCTCACCAGCCTGTTGGTTGATATTCAACACATCTTCTCAACCCGTGCGCGTGACTCCGGTCTTGAGTTCCAGATTGAGCAGGTGGTCAAGCCGGAGAGGAAGATCTGGGGGGATGGCAAACGGATTGGACAGATTTTGATCAACCTGCTGGGCAATGCAGTCAAGTTCACCGAACAGGGAGCGGTTCGGATGCAGGTCTATCAGGATGATCACCTCTGTTTTTCGGTTCAGGACAGCGGTATCGGTATGGATCGATCGGTACTGAATCGTCTCTTCAAACCATTTGAACAGGCTGACAGCAGTATCTCCAGACGCTTCGGGGGAACCGGGCTGGGGCTGCACATCTCCGGCTCTCTGGCAGAGCTGATGGACGGGCGAATCGAGGTTTCCAGCACGGTGGGAGAGGGGTCGGAGTTTGTGCTGAAGATCCCTTATCGTGAGAGTGATCTCCCCAGAGACGATGACAGAGCAGAGAGGGAGCATGGTCGCCACCAGCGTGAACAGTTCAGTGGTCAAGTGTTGATTGCCGAAGATACGCCAGAGCTGCAGATGTTGGAGCGGCGGATTCTGGAATCTTTCGGTGTTACGGTGACCGTTGTTGAGAATGGTGAAGAGGCACTGGAACTGGCCTGCCGGAACAACTTTGACCTGATCCTGATGGATATGATGATGCCGGTGATGGATGGACTGGAGGCGACCAGACTGTTGCAGCGGAGTGGAGTGGATGCGCCGGTCATTGCCCTGACAGCCAATGTCATGCAGAAGCATCGGGAAGAGTTCAGAGAGGCGGGAGCAGTTGGTTTTCTGGAGAAACCGATCTCGAGAAATCAGCTGCGACAGATTCTGGAACAATATCTCAATCAGGTAGAGATCGATTTTTCATCTGCTCTCGAGAGTGGTTGCAGAGGTGTCGATATCAATGAGGCGACCCGACAGAATCGAATCCTTGCGGTGGATGATGACCATGCAGTACTGGATACTTATCGTGCCATTTTCGGAGGGGCAGAGAACAGGGTGGAGGCTGATCTGTTGGGAGAGGCTCCAGCCACTGTCAGCAATAGAGAGTTCTACCTGAGTACGGCAGATCAAGGCAGTATTGCGGTGGAGATGGTGCGTCAATCCGTTGAGAAGGGGCTCCCCTTTCACACGGTCTTTCTGGATATGCGCATGCCGCCCGGCATGAATGGGCTGCAGACCGCAAAGGCGTTGAGGGCGCTGGACGAACACCTTTTTATTGTGATCGTCACGGCCTACAGCAATGTTTCCACGGAGACCATCAGTCAGCAGCTGGAGTATGGAGTGCTCTACCTGCAGAAGCCCTTCAGCGCACAGGAGGTCAAGCAGATTGCCCGCTTGCTCTCCGAGAACTGGGTTCGGCAACGTGAACTGGAGTGTTCTCTGCGTGAACAGAGCAAAGCAGAAGCAGCTGATGTTACGGCACAGCCCGAGGGAGTTGCAATCCTGAAATCAGCTCCACCACCTGGAGATACACTGATCGATGATGAGTTGATGGAGATGTTTGTCAGCTCGATGAAGATGCGATGGCAAACACTCAGTCATGCGCTTGATCAACAGAACTGGACGGAGGCGAGAAACGTGGTGCATATGGTGAAGGGTGGAGCTGCCACCTTCGGTTATCCGCAACTGGGCGAATTGGCCTCCAGAGCACAGCGTGCCCTTGATGCGGGAGATCTGGATGAGGGACAAGCTCTGGCCAGACAACTGCTGGATGAGATTGCGCCACTGTTGCAATAGCTGTTGATGTAGCTCCAGTTGTTGATCAGGCCCCCCCCTACTGAGGGGGTTTTTTATGATTGACAGCTATGACAACCCTATCGCCGCCCAAAATAGTGTAACTTAATTTATGCAATTCTGTCTCTTCAGGATTGGTATGTCAAAAGTGATGTTTAAATCCATAAAACAATTTAAGTGATATCTTATATGTTGTTTATGTGGTATATTGTGGTCAAGTTCAGGATGTATTTTCTATTTTTTATAATATTTTAGATAAATGAGTACTATTAGAGGCGCTTTCTCCGGTGTAAACCCGCTATTCTGGAGGGAGCTGAGACAGTATCGCAAGCAGGCCAGATTGACCCAGCAGGCGCTGGCCGAGCAGGCAGGATGTACCCGTCAGGAGATCTCCAAGATGGAGAACGGTACCTTCCGTGGAGGGGTCTACAAACTACAGCGAATCTGTGAACAGCTGGGTTTGTCTCTAATGGTTCAGGAGCAGATGAGCCGATCTGCTTCAGAGACGGAGGTGCCAATCAGAATTCTGGCGATTGATGATGATCCATCGGTTCTGTCAGGGTACCGACAACTCTTTGAGCCTACCCGATCCAATGGAATGAATGCCTTACTGGATCTTGTAGAGCATGGTACTAACCGTGGGTCTGAGCCACGTTTCTCCATCAAGACTACTACCAGTGGGGAAGAGGGATTCTCTCTGGTGGAGCAAGCACTGCAGCAGGGTGAAGCGTTCCAGATATTGCTGCTCGATTTGCGGATTCCGGATGGCTGGGATGGGCTCTATACGGCTCAGCAGATTCGAAAACTCTCTGCCGAAATCAAGATTATTCTGATTTCCGCCTATCGTGACTACACACTCTCGAAAATCAGGGAGGCTGTTGGCGAAAATTTCATTCTTCACTCCAAGCCCTACCATCAGGAAGAGTTGATTCAACTTGTTAGTTATATGGCTGGTAATGAGTCAAACCACTAAGAGACCGTTTGGATAGAATTGTGAGTGAAACTTCAGAGAAAAATCTGCGTCTGCTGGCTGTAGATGATGATCCCTTGATCATCGCTTCCTACCGGCGATTATTTACCAGTCCAGATGAGGTACAGAACCGTACCCAGTTTGAGCTGGACTGCTTTGCACAAGGTGAAGAGGCCGTTGCAGCGGTTCAACGATCCGTTGATGAGGGAAAGCTCTATTCAGTTGCATTGATCGATATGCGTATGCCGCCGGGGATTGGAGGGCTCGAGACTGCATCAGCTGTCCGTAAACTGGATCGTGAGATTCAGATTATCTTTGTGACGGCATACAGCGATCATGGCATAGACCTGATTGCCAGCACGGTGGATGGGCCAGTGCTCTGGTTCAGAAAACCGTTTGAGCGGGAAGAGCTCTATCAGGTGGTACGCAACTGTAATGTCAGCTGGAATCAGGGGCATGAGCTACAGCAGTTGAAGAACAGCCTCTCTGATCGAGTGGATGTACAGACAAAACGGTTACGGGAATTGTTGCGAACCAGCTCAATGGTGCTGGAGAGTGGTCTGGAGCGTGAAGAGTGGATCAGGGAGCTCAAGCGTGAAAATTTCCTGCTGAATGCGCAACAGGAACTCTGCCTGCTGCTTAGTGCTGCCCCACTGAAAGAGCCGATAAGTAGCTTTGTTGATGATAATGGTTGGAGGCCAACAGTCCTTTTGGTGGATGAGTCCAGTGAGCAACGTGCAAACTATGTAGAACAGTTGAAAAGGATCGGTTTCAAGGTTGTGGTTGCAGGGTCGATTCGGACTGGTCTGGAGGAGGCGAGAAAAGCAAAGCCTGAGATCACCCTGATCGGGCAACAGTTGAGTGATGGTAGTGGAGAGGAGTTGATTGCTCTGTTGAAGGCCAGTTCCCAGATTGAAAAAACCATCCCCCTATTTTTTGCAAATCGATCGGTTAGAGAAAAACAGGTGGGAGCAGTAGTGGACCCGCTCTATCCCGTTTTCAAGGATGAGCCGATGGAGCAGTTTGTCCATAAGATGTCTCTGGTACGTGATTATCTCTGTCGTCATCATGATCATGACAGTGAGCTGCCACAGGGCCACAAGGAGCAATTTCCAGAAGTAGAAGAGGTGAATCGAAAAGTGCTGTTCGTCGATGATGAGCAGAATAATCTCGATTTTGCCAGGTCACTACTGGATGCAGCAGTGAATTTTGATCAGGATTTTGCACTGCTGGAGCAGCTTGGTCTTGAAGAGAGTGAGCAGGCAGAGAGTGGCTATGCGGTAGAAGTCTCTACGGCACTGCAGGGTGAAGAGGCGATAGAGATGGTGGTTGAGGCCGAGAAGAGTGGTGCGCCGTTTGCCATGGCCTTTATTGATATCCAGATGCCGCCAGGTATTGATGGACTGGAGACTGCACGACAGATTCTGCAGATTGCCCCCGAGATCGAGATTGTGATTCTGACCGCCTATACCGACTATAGCCTGGTTCAGATGCAGGGAATATTGGGAGCCAGCTTCACTTATATGGCAAAGCCCTACAACAAGGATGAGATGGTGCAGCGGGTGGTGGATGGTTGTTCCCGTTGGGAGCATAATCAACATCTGAAGAAGACCCACCATGCTCTGCTGAACTTTGCCGAGGATATGGACTACGAGATCTCACGTCGTAAACAGGTGGAGCACGATCTTGAAAGTGCCAGTGAGAAGCTTCAAAAAAGCTCGCTACAGTTGCAGAGAGAGAAGAATTATATGGAGGAGATCTTCTTCTCCATGCGCGAGCCGCTGATTGTGGTAGATCACAGTGCAGTGATTCGAGAGTGCAACACGGCATTGCTGAAGATGGTGGAGATGAGTCGTGGTCAACTGATCGGAAAATCGGTCGACTCGATCTTTGATTGTGATGAAGGCAGGGATAGTGGTGGTGAGCTGATGGGAGAGATCATGAGTCTCTTGCAGGGGCGGCTGCAGCAGATTCATGATCAGAACCATGAGGCGTTCCACCTCTTCCTGCACAATGCACCGGTTCCGATTATTGTGGCTGATATCAGTCCTGGTACGGAGCAAATTGGCAATATATTCCTGGTCAGCCGTGAACTCGAAAAACTGTTGGGGTATGCCCCCGGCACGTTGTTGAATACGTCGATCTTTGATCTGCTGCCTGAGGTAGAGCAGGATAGTCTGCGTGAGCGCATGGGGCAATCCACTAAGATGCTGACCTGCCTTGATGACAAGCAGTGTCACTGGCGACATAGCGATGGCGGCGTTGTGGTCAGCACAGTCTGTATGCTCTATATCGAATGTGGGGATGAGTCTCATGTGGTGATGCAGTTGAAGACAGAGGGAGCAGAGGCAAATGAGATGCTGCTGATGACACCCTTTGAGGCGGTGCTTGCAGAAACGGATAACAGTGATTTTACTCAGCAGCTGTTGCCAATGGTGTATGCCCATCTCAATCAGAAAGAGGAGCAGGCGGATGAAGCGCTTGAACTGTTCTGTAATCGGGCTATTCTGCCAATGGTCGTGGTCAACGCAGAGGTGGAGATTTGCGCTGCCAACTCGGCACTGGCTGAACTCACCGGTTGGCAGGAGGGTGAACTGGTGGGTGTAACAATCGAACGGATGTTGCCGGAGTCGATTCGTGAAAGGCATCAACAAATGGTGAACCGCTTTTTCCAGCACCCCGAGTTGCGTCCGATGGGGGTTGGAGACCGACTGCTCACCATTCTCAACCGCAACGGCGATGAGGTGGAGGTTGAGATCGGTCTGGTTCCGGTTGAGGCAGCGGGTCAGCAGTTTGTGCTGGTGATCTTCCATGACCCGGAAAACCGTGAGCTGCTTGAACTGTTCAAGTCGAGTATGCTGGGGCAACTGCTCAACCTGGATTCTGAGCGGGACAAGGTGTCGGTGGATCGAACCCTCTGTACGCTTCAGGGCCGACGAATGCCGGTATCAGTCTCCGGATCACTGCTTCACAATATCCACGGTGGTGTAGATGGCGTGGTACTGATGCTACATGATCTGAGCGAGCGCAAGAAGTTGGAGCAGCGTGAACAGTATGCCGCATTCCAGGCAGGAGTGGCAGAGATGTCGGCCAATATTCTGCACAACGTAGGGAATACCATCCAGGGGATGGATGCTGCGGCGCTTGATCTTGCCTGTAGGCTGGAAGACAGTAACAAGATCGAACAGCTCTATACCAGGTTCAATGATGCACTGGAGTCAGCAGAGTCGGCAGGTGATAGTGCAAAGGTAGCAGAAGCAGAGATGAGCTTGATCGCTGCGGGCAGGAGGTTGCCACAGGCGTTGCATGAGTTGAATCTGGATCTGAACCCATCACTGCGTATTTTGCAGACCGGAGTGAGTCATATCAAGGAGGTGATACGGGCACAGCAGAAGAGCGGGAAGATCGATACCCACGCCATCCGTTTTTCTGTTCCCCATCTGCTGGAAGATCTGCGACTGCTGACGGAACGTGACATCGCCAGACGCAATATCCGCCTTTCATGCACCATTGAGAATGGAGTGCCCGAGGTTGTGCTGGAGAGAAACCAGCTGCTGCAGGCGCTGATCAATCTGATCAAGAATAGCGCAGAGTCGATTGAAGAGCATATCGCCTTTGGTGGAGGAGAGAGAGGCGCTGGCAGGATTGCTCTGCGAGCAACATTTGATGACAAACGGTTGAAACTGGTGGTGGAGGATAACGGTAGCGGAATTGATCCGGAGATTCAGAAGACACTGCTTCAGTTTGGATTTACAACCAAACCGGATGGTAGTGGCTTCGGACTGCACGCCACCGGGAACTTTGTGGTCTCCAATGGAGGAACGATCTCCATTGAGAGTGAAGGAGTTGGAAAGGGGGCCACCGTGACCATGGTGCTGCCAACACAGGATTGAATTATGTTTAGAATTTTGGCGATTGATGATGACCCGTCGGTCCTGGATGTCTACCAGAAGCTCTACCGCAAATCGAATGAAGACTCATTGAATGAGTTGCTGGGGCTGGACAAGAGCCAGGAAAAGGTGGTGCCGGCTAGTGCTCCCGATTTTGAAGGAAGGCTGGATGTAGTCAACTCGGGACAGGCTGGATATGAGTGGGTCAAGGCAGCAGTTGAAGAGGATGACCCCTATGCAGTGATCTATCTGGATATGCGTATGCCTGGTGGATGGGATGGCATCGAGACCGCTCGTGAGATCCGCTCTGTGGATATGGATGTGCGTATCATCATGATTACTGCATTTTCGGATCAGGTGGTTGACAATGTTCAGGAGATTATTGGCAACGCCTTTGTCTATTTGAAGAAGCCGTTCATTCGTGAGGAGCTGCTGCAGCTCACCCGTTTTCTCTGTGAGGATTGGCAGCGTGCACGGGAGCTGAGATTGGCGCTGCTGGAGTCGCAGGCCTCCAATGTGGCCAAGAGTGAATTCCTGGCGATGATGAGTCATGAACTGCGTACACCACTGACTGCGTTGCTGGGGAATGGACAGATCCTCGCAGAGAGTGCGCTGAACGGTGATCAGCGGACACTGTTGCAGAATATGGAGAACTCCGGAAAAGGGCTGTTGAATCTGGTCAATGACATTCTGGATGCCTCATTGATCAGTGCGGGGGATCTTGAAATTTCCACACACCCCTTTGATTTGTCCGGGTTGATCAATCGCTTGCAGCAACGTTTTGAGGAACGGGCAGAGCTTGCAGCGCTTGAATTTCTGGTGGAGTCTCCACCGGCACTGCAACACAAACTGATCGGTGATGAGAAACGGCTGGAGCAGATTGTCTCCAATTTGCTGGGAAATGCCTTCAAGTTTACCCGACAGGGCAGAGTGACCCTGCGAGTGACTCAGCCTCTGGAGGGAGAGTTTCATTTCGAAGTGGAGGATACCGGTGTTGGAATCCGCAAGGATCGGCTGGAGGGGCTGTTTGAACAGTTCAAACAGGGGGATCAGAGTGTAACCAGAAGTCATGGTGGAATGGGACTGGGTCTGCATATTTCACGTCAACTCGCCCACATGATGGAGGGTCAGATTGCTGCGCAGAGTGAGCCGGATCAGGGGTCGAAATTTGTTTTGCAACTGCCACTGCAACAGGGGCCGGCGCTGCTCTTGCCGCGTGAGGGCGCGAACTCGGGTGAACGCCTGCAGGGGAAGGTCCTGGTTGTTGATGATGCCCGGGAACTGCAACTGCTGCTCAAGGTGATGCTGGAATCGATGGGTTTGACGGTTACCGTGGCTGGTGATGGTCTGGAGGGATTAAAACGGGCAATAGCGGAAGAGTTTGACTTGATTTTGATGGATATCAGAATGCCGGTCATGGATGGTATCTCCTCTACCCGGGAGATCCGCGCGCACGGTGTCAGTACCCCGATCATCATGTTGACTGCCGAGGTGATGGAGCAGCAGCGTGAAGAGGCCAGACAGGCAGGGGCCTATGCGGTCTTTTCCAAACCGATCACGAAAGTGACCCTGCAGCAGATTGTGACGCTCTATTGTGGAATGGTGGGTGACGTATGATCAAGGAATTTGAAGAGAATCGACGTATTCTGGCGGTGGATGATGATCCACTGGTCATTGCACGTTACCAGCGTATGTTTGCTGGTGACCACTCCAAACCGGATAGTGGAATGGAGCGCCTGTTTGCGTTGGATCGACCCCCTTCGATCTCCACGGCACCGTCAGAGTCTCTCTCTCATGCTGCGAGTGAGCGCAAGCCTTACCGGCTTGACTGCTTTTCTCAGGGGCTGGATGCGGTTGATGCGGTGGAGCAGTCGATGGAGGGTTGCACCCCTTATGCAGTTGCATTGATCGACATGCGCATGCCACCAGGAATCGATGGCTTCGAGACAGCGCAAAGAATTCGTGCGTCAGATCCTCATGTGCAGATTATCTTTGTGACTGCGTACAGTGATCATGGTACTGATTCCATTGTCAGTCAGATTACAGGGCCGGTGCTCTGGTTTAGCAAACCGTTTGTCAGTGAAGAGCTTTATCAGACGGTTCGCAACAGCTGTGTGGGATGGAATCATACCCATGAACTGCTGGAGTTGAGGAAAGGATTGTCCGCACGGGTAGCAATGCAGACAGAGCGTATGCAGCAGAGAATGCAAGAGATGGAGCTGATGCAGAAAAATACGCTGGAACGTGAGCAGGCGATGGGGCTGATGAAGGATAAAGTACGCTTCCTCTCCGGTTATCACGATCTCAGACAGCTGTTGTCGACCAAGCCGTTGCCGGTACCCAAGCAGGTATGGGAGGACACCGAGGAGTCCAAGGTAAGTGTGCTGCTGGTACAGGCCGAGAATGAGCGTGAAGCGGTTGTGATGAATGGATTGGAAAAAATCGGTTTTCAGGTGTATGTCGCCCGAAACATCGATGAAGGCTTCACAGCTGCAATCAATATTGTTCCCGATCTTGCTATTGTCGACTCAGATCTGATGGGTGGGAATGGGGACAAGCTGATTCAACTGTTACGGGATGATCATAGAACGCACAACATTCTTCCGCTGATGTTGACGACGGAGGAAGAGAAGTTGGCTGCGATACAGTCCGGTGCGCTCTACTGGCTGGTCAAGGAGCAACCATCCGAAAGCTTTTTGCAGAAGATGGCGCTGATTCGAGATTATATCCAGCGTGTTCACCATTCAGAGATCATTCAGGAGGCGATTGTTCTTGCAGAACAGGATCTGCAAGAGAAGGAGAGGCATCGTGTTCTGGTCATTGATGATGAACAGAAGAATCTCGACGCAGTCCAGGGTATTTTGACCAATCTGACAGGTACACGGATCCAAAATGAGATCGAAGATGATTTAATGCTGCTTCTTGGAGAAGAACAATCACAAAATCAACAAGAGAGGCTGTTTGATGTCGATTGCGTCTTGCAGGGCAATGCGGGTGTTGCCGCTGTGCTGGAGGCAGAAGAGAGTGGTCAGCCGTATGCACTGGTAATGCTCGATATGCGCATGCCACCGGGGATTGATGGCCTGGAGACTGCTCGGCAGATTAGGCAGATCTCCCCGGATATCGAGGTGGTGCTCTTCTCTGCGTATAGTGACCACTCTCTGAGTGAGCTTCAGGAGGTGTTGGGGCTTAACTTCTCCTTCATGAGCAAGCCATTCCACCACGAAGAGGTGTTGCAACGGGTGGTTGAGGGGTGCTCCAAGTGGGATTCCAGTCGAAAATTCAGAAAGTCACACAGGGCGTTGCTCAACCTGGCAGAGGATATGGAGCAGGAGATTGTCCGCCGTAAAGAGGCGGAACGTTTTCTGGAGCAGGCCAACAAGACCAAGGACAATTTTCTCTCCAGCATGAGTCATGAGTTGCGCACCCCCCTGACCACCATGATCGGCTATAACGAGATCATCGCCGAAGACGAACGGATTGATTCGGAAATACGCGGGATGGCAGGGTGCAGCCTACAAGCTGGAAAGACGCTACTGCAGTTGGTTAACGATATTCTCGATATGTCGAAGATCCGTGCAGGCAAGTTTGAACTGAGTGAGCAACCGTTTGATGTAAAGGCCACTTTCAATGAGGTGACCCAGCTGATGTCGGTCTATGGGTCTGAAAATGGAGTTTCGGTCGACTTCACATTTTCCAAAGAGGTTGAGCCACTGCTGGCCAAGCAGTGGATTGGTGATGAGATGCGTCTATCCCAGGTGCTCTTCAATCTGCTCAGTAATGCGGTCAAGTTCAGCAAAGGTGGTCGCACAGTCCGCTTGAATCTGCGTGCAACACAGAATCAGCCGATGGAGTCGGTTGGTATGAAGCAATTTGTAATCACTGTAGAGGACGATGGCATTGGCATGTCCGAACAGGTTCGTTCCCGACTCTTTACCCCGTTTGAGCAGGCCGACAGCTCCACTTCACGCCGTTTTGGTGGTACTGGGTTGGGTCTCTACATTACCCACCAGCTGATTGAGTTGATGGGTGGGTCGATCCGTGTCGAGAGTACGGAGAAGAGTGGCTCAACATTCTTTGTTACTCTGCCGCTGAGAGCAACGGATCTGGCTATTGAAAAGGTCAAGAAAGTCACTGAGCGCTTGGAGGTTCCCCGGCTTCAGGGAGAGATACTGCTCGCAGAGGATACGATTCAGCTGCAGAAATTGACTACGCTGTTGGTTGAGAAAACCGGGGCAACGGTTGATATTGCCAATAACGGAGAAGAGGCGTTGGAGATGGCAAGCCGCAAGCCGTATCAGCTCATTTTGATGGATATGCAGATGCCAAAGATGGATGGCATTGAAGCGACCCGCAGGCTGCGTGAACAGCGGGTGGAGACTCCGATTGTCGCCTTGACAGCCAATGTGATGCAGAAACATAAAGAGATGTTTGTGAGAGCAGGTTGTGACGGATTTGTCTCGAAGCCAATTCAGCGCCCTCAGCTCTATGCAGCACTTTCCGAGTACCTTCTGACTGTAGGGGAGAGTAGCACTTCAGCCCCTAGATCTTTCAGAGATGACACCCTGTCAGAACCTGAAGATGATCTTTCGAGTCTGATGAATGATGAGATGATGCAGGAGTTCTGGGACTATATTGCCGAGGCGAAGATAGATCTGGAGCAGTCCTGGGAGCTGGGAGACTGGGACAAGTTGCGCCGTACGGCGCATGCAATCAAGGGGATGGGAAGCTCCTTTGGACAGCCCGAGATGACAAATATTGCGGCACGGATACAGAACAGTGCATTGACCGGGGACAGGGGACTACTGGAAGAGGATCTGAAGGAACTATTGTTACGTTGTACACAAGGTGGCTCATGAAACGATACAAGATACTTTTTGTCGATGATGTTGCACCGATCCAGAATATGGTAAAGACCAATCTGACGGCGCTGGGCTATTTGGTGGAGACCGCATCTGATGGTGAAGAGGGGTGGGAGTATGTGATGAACTGGAAGCCGGATCTGGTGATCACCGACCTGGTGATGCCCAATTTGAATGGTCTTGATCTGCTTTCAAGAATTCGATCAACTCAACAGACCGCCAGATTACCTGTACTCTGTGCAACCGGTGAAGAGTCTGCAACCTTCAAGCGGAATGCGAAAGCACGAGGTGCAACAGGATGGATTCAGAAGCCATTCAATCCTGCCACATGGCAGGAGACGCTGGATCAGATCCTCACAACGCATGGCAAGAGGGTTTAGATGATGCTGTTTGTTGCAGGCAGGAGACATTTATGAAAGCATTGGTAGTCGATGATGTGATTCCAATGCAGAATCTGCTTGGAAAGATACTCAGAGCGTGTGGTGTGGATGAGGTTGTCACTGCAGGCTCTGCCAGAGAGGCGCTGGATCAAATCAGAGCGGAGGATGTAGATCTGATTTTTCTCGATATTCACCTGCCCGATATGAGTGGCCTGGAGGTGCTGAAAAAGGTACGTGAAGAGAGTAGTGAGCTGTTTGTTGTTGTGGTTACAGGGTATGAGGAGCCGGAGACCGTTCAGCAAATTGTCCGTTTTGGGGCCAGCCGTTATATTGTCAAACCGATCAAGTTTGATGAAATCAGGTTGGCCGTGGAGCTGTGGCAGCGAATTCACGCCTACAGACAACCGGTAGAGTAGTGTGTAATGGCAGGTGAACAGATCAATAAACTGGAGTGGAACGAATCGTTGAGCGTCGGCCATGAGCTGCTGGATCAGCAGCATCAGAATTTTTTCGTTGCAGTCAATGAGTTGATCGACTTTGTCGAGGGCTCTCAGGATGAGGCGCAAGCCTTCAATATCATTGCCCGTATTGCTGAAAGTTCAAAGAGCCACTTTGAGACGGAGGAGGAGATTCTCGCAGACCTCTCTCCCTCCATGCTCAAGAGCCAGCAGGCCCAACATCGGGAATTTTCTGAAAGACTTGCTCAGATGCTGGGTAATGTCCCTCTGGATGTGTTGGTGGAGTTCATCACCGAGTGGATCTATTCACATGTGCTGGATGAAGATCTGGAGCTGAGAGGGCTGTTCTGAACCACGATTTGAGATGTCTCTTCTGTTGCAGTATTTCAAATATTTAACATAAAAATATTATTGCGCAATTTATGCGATATTTAATAAATTCTATATGCAAATAGATATTGATTATGTGTTCGGTTGGAGGCATCCTCCACCCATCTGAGGAAGAGTCTAGAGGCAGTAGATGCAGCAATTCAAGCGACCACTGAAGTTTGACAGAAATCTGATTGTGATTGGTGCCGGTTCCGGTGGGCTGGTTTCGGCCTATCTGGCTGCGGCAATGGGGGCCAGGGTCACCCTGATCGAGAAGAGTGAGATGGGAGGGGACTGTCTCAACACCGGCTGTGTCCCCTCCAAGGCGTTGATCCGCTCAGGACGGTTGGTCTCTGAATTGCGCAAGGCGAAGGAGTTGGGGTTTATCGATGCCGCAGCAGAGGTTGATTTTGCCGCTGTGATGCAGCGGGTGCGGCAGGTGATAGAGACTATTGCACCGCATGATTCGATCGAACGCTATACCCGGCTGGGGGTGGAGGTGTTGCAGGGAGAGGGGGTGATCACCTCCCCCTGGTCGGTGCGTGTCGGTGCCACTGAGCTGACTACGCGAAGTATTGTCATCGCCACAGGAGCACGTCCACGCATCCCCCCCATCCAGGGGGTTGAGAATATCGAGTGCCTCACCTCGGATAATCTGTGGCATCTGCGCAAGCTGCCTGAGCGGCTGCTGGTGCTGGGCACCGGGACAATCGGCTGCGAGCTGGCACAGGTCTTTGCCCAGTTGGGATCTGCAGTAATGCTGGTGGGCAGGGACACGCTGTTGCCACGGGAAGACCCGGAGGTTCGGGAGCTCTTCATGGAACGTTTCAAAGAGGTTGAGGGGATTGATCTGCAGCTCCACAAGGAGACGGTCACTTTTGTCCGTACGGGTGATCAGCAGGCGCTACGGTTACGGGAGCGCCAAGGGAGTGGTCAGGAGATTGATGTAGAGTTTGACCAGGTGTTGATTGCTACCGGGCGTATCGCCAATACCGAGGGGCTCGGGCTGGAACAGGTGGGGGTGAAGATCAATGGCTACGGGGCAATTGAGGCCAATGAATATTTACAGACGCACTGTCCATCCATTCATGTCTGTGGGGATGTGGCCGGTTCCTATCAGTTCACTCATGCCGCCTCCAACCAGGCTTGGACTGCCACGATCAATAGCCTGTTTGGCTGGCTGAAACGGTTCAGGGTGAATGAGCGGGTGATGCCATGGGCCACCTTCACCACGCCGGAGATTGCGCAGGTGGGGTTGAATGAGCAGATGGCTGCAGAGCAGCAGGTGGCGTACGAGGTGACCCAATTTCCCTTCAGTGAGCTGGATCGTGCCATTACCGAGTCGGAGCGTATCGGCTGGATCAAGGTGCTGACCCGGCCAGGCAGAGATCGCATTCTCGGGGTGACCATCGTCGGGGAGCGTGCCGGTGATTTGCTGCAGGAGTATGTGCTGGCGATGCGCCATGGACTGGGGTTGAACAAGATTCTTGGCACCATACACCCCTATCCCACCTTTGTGGAGATCAATCAGCGGGTGGCGGGTCAATGGAAGCGAGAGCATGCACCGCAGTGGCTGTTGTCATGGGCCAGGAGATTACACCGCTGGCGGCGGGGTGGAGATTGACAGATCGTCCAACTCTGTTTTTTTGACAACCCTCCTGCCGTGATGATAGAAACTCCCTTCCGATTGTTACCGGGAGTATAGTGAAAATGAGGCGTTTCTCCACACTGTTTCTGTTGCTGCTGATGGCCTTTGCCCAGCCGGTGGCTGCAGAGAAAGAGCGGGTTGTGATCAAGCAGGGCAAGATTATTGCTGCCGGTTATGATGATCAGACCTATACCATGTCGATCGAGTACAAGAAGGGGAAGCTGGTTGAGTATTCCGGCATGTTGTACTCCACCTACTCCAAGTTTATCGATGCCGAGGACAAGAAGGCGTACATCAAGGAGCATATCAAGGGGAAATATTCCAAGACGGTAAGCAAGGTCAAGAAGAAAAAGAAGAAGAAAAAAAAGAAGAAGCGAAAAAAGAAGAAAAAGAAAAAAAGTGAGGAGTAGTGTCCAGTAGCGAAGCGGTACAATTGAACCATGTTGGATACGACCCCCTATCTGAAAGAGATCAGCTTTCCCCCCATTCAGCGACAGACACTGCAGACACTTCAGGTTAATCTGGGGTACCGCTGCAATCTCAGTTGTACCCACTGCCATGTCAATGCCGGCCCCAACCGCAGTGAGGTGATGAGCCGGGAGAATATCGACTGGGTCATCAAGGTGCTGGAGCGAGAGGAGATCTCGCTGCTCGATCTGACCGGTGGAGCCCCTGAACTTAATCCTCACTTTCGTGCGCTGGTTGAGGCGGCAACCCGGATGGGGGTGCGGGTGATTGATCGTTGCAATCTCGCCATTCTGCAGGAGCCGGGACAGGAAGATCTGGATCGATTTCTGGCAGCGCATCGGGTGGAGGTGGTCGCTTCCATGCCCTGTTACCTGCAGGAGAATGTGGATGCACAACGCGGCAAGGGGACTTTTGATGCCAATATTCGTGCGCTGCAACAGCTCAATGCACTGGGGTATGGTGTGCCCGGCTCGACGTTGCAACTCAACCTGGTCTACAACCCGCAGGGAGCCACGCTGCCTCCACCACAGCAGTCACTGGAGGCAGACTACAAACGGGTGCTGGCGGAACACCACGATATTCACTTCAATCAGTTGCTGACCATTGCCAATCTGCCCATCCACCGCTTCGGTGGCGTGCTGCTGGCCAGGGGGGAGTTTGAGACCTATATGTCGCTACTGCAGGAGGCCCACCAGCCAGACAATCTGGAGACAGTGATGTGCCGTAGTCTGATTAGTGTCGATTGGCAGGGGCAACTCTACGATTGCGACTTCAACCAGATGCTGAAGATGCCACTGCGCAGTGCAGGCAGCCACCCGCTCCACCTGCGTGACCTGTTGAGCGAGTCACTGGAGCAGCGTCCAATTCAGGTGGCGGGCCACTGTTATGGTTGCACTGCGGGGCAGGGTTCCAGCTGTGGAGGGGCGCTGAATTGATCTCGATCGTGATCCCGGCGCTGAATGAGGCGGGATCAATCGAAGTGACGCTGCAGCGATTGCAGCCGATCCGTCAGCGAGGAGGAGAAGTGGTGTTGGTTGATGGAGGCAGTATCGACCAAACTGTTGAAATAGCGCCCCCTTATGTCGATCAAATTATTCACTCCAGTCCCGGACGTGCACTGCAGATGGCAGCAGGAGCAGCCGCAGCGGAGGGGGATCTGCTCTGGTTTCTCCATGCCGATACGCTGGTTCCGGAAGCGGCGGAGAGCCTGATTGAGTCAGCATTGGAACAGCGCCTCTGGGGCCGTTTTGATGTGCGGCTGAGTGGATCAAATTGGATGTTGCGTATTGTGGAGTGGATGATGAACCGCCGCTCCTGCTGGAGTGGTATCGCTACCGGAGACCAGGGGATCTTTCTACGCCGAACACTGTTTGAGCAGGTGGGTGGTATGCCACAAATTCCGCTGATGGAGGATGTCGCTTTCAGCAGACGGCTGCTTGGTGTGGGGCGCCCACATTGTGTGCAAGCACCACTGGTGACCTCCAGTCGTCGCTGGGAGCAGAACGGCATCCTGCGTACCATTGTACTGATGTGGTGGTTGCGCTTTGGCTACTGGATCGGTCTCTCGCCACAGCGCCTCTCGACATGGTATCGATGAGGGTGAAGTGACGGTGAGACTTCAGTTGCAGATCTTCAGCAAGGCACCGGTTGCGGGGACGGTGAAAACCCGGCTGATTCCGGCGTTGGGGGCAGACGGGGCGGCACGCCTGCAGCAGCGGATGACGCAAGCGATGGTGGCGAATGCGGTTCGGTCGGAGTTGGGTGAGGTGGTGCTCTACTGTGCACCCGATTGTAGTCACGCCACATTTCTCCAGCTGCAGCAGCAATATGGGGTGTTGCTGCAAACGCAGCAGGGGGGAGATATCGGGGCGCGGATGGCCACAGCCATGGGGCGAGGGCTACAGCAGAGCGATGCGGTACTGTTGATGGGGTGTGACTGTCCTCAGTTGAATCAGCGAATGCTGGCTGCTGTGGCTGAGGCCTTGGGGGAGTCTGAAGTGGTGTTGATCCCTGCCGAGGATGGGGGCTATGTGCTGGTGGCGATGCGACATCCACTACTGGAGATCTTCAGTGAAATCACCTGGAGCAGTGTCATGGTGTTGTCACAAACCGAAGCCATACTCAAGCGACTGGGGGCGAGATGGACGTTGCTACCCAGGGTGCGGGATATTGATCGACCGGAAGATCTCTGTGTGATACCAAAGGAGTGGATGGATGAGTGGGCTGCGTAACTATCTGGTGGTGACGCTCGGATACTGGGCCTTTACCCTGACCGACGGCGCGATCCGCATGTTGGTGGTGCTCTATTTCCACCAGCTGGGCTATAGCCCGCTGGAAATTGCGATGCTCTTCCTCTTCTATGAGTTCTTCGGGGTGGTGACCAATCTGGTCGGGGGGTGGATCGGCAGTCGGATCGGCCTTAATCGCACCATGCAGATCGGTATGGCGATGCAAGTGGTGGCACTGGTCATGCTGGCAGTGCCTGCCGCATGGCTCTCGGTTCCCTATGTGATGGGGGCGCAGGCGCTCTCCGGTATCGCCAAGGATCTCAATAAAATGAGTGCCAAGGCGAGTGTCAAGCTGATGGTGCCGAAAGGGGGGGAGGACGCTCGTCTCTTCAAGTGGGTCTCCATCCTGACCGGCTCCAAGAATGCGCTCAAAGGGGGGGGCTTTTTTCTGGGAGCACTGTTGCTGGCGACCGTCGGTTTCCAGATGGCACTGCTGTGGTTGGCCGGGATGCTGTTGCTGGTACTCGGGGTGGTCTGGCTGCTGCCTACAGAATTGGGTGTCTCACAGAGCAAACCAAAATTCTCTCAGCTCTTCTCCCGCAGTGAGGCGATCAACTGGCTCTCTGCGGCCCGTTTCTTCCTCTTTGGCTCGCGTGATATCTGGTTTGTGGTGGCGTTGCCCATTTTTCTCGCCTCGACCATGGAGTGGGGCCATCTCCAGGTAGGGAGTTTTCTTGCGTTCTGGGTGGTGGGATATGGTGTGGTTCAATCGCTGGTGCCACTGCTGTTGCGCCACTTCTCCATCCATCCCGGTGCA
The DNA here is from genome assembly GCA_964416755.1 of uncultured Piscirickettsiaceae bacterium. Lineage (GTDB taxonomy): Bacteria > Pseudomonadota > Gammaproteobacteria > Thiopontia. Next base: position 35,841 of record CAYQFH010000010.1, read on the forward strand.
GGCACGGCCCAGGCCGTTGCGCTGCTGCTGGCACTGATTCCGGCCGGAATTGCCTCCGGGCTGATGACAGGGTTCAATCCGGCGTGGGTGGTGGTGGCGGGGCTGGCGATTTTTGGTGTGGTCTTTGCGATCAATTCGGCACTCCACTCCTATCTGATCCTTGCCTACTCGGACTACGACAAGGTGGCCGCCAATGTAGGCTTCTACTATATGGCCAATGCCGGAGGGCGCCTGATGGGAACAGTACTCTCCGGCTGGGTCTACCAGCAGCAGGGGTTGCAGGGGTGTCTCTGGTGGTCTGCGGCAATGGTGCTGTTGGCGCTGCTGTTTTCGCTCAGGTTGCCTCGCTGAGTTGTTGGCGGTATGCTGCGGCCTCTATGAGTGACTCCACTACGCCACATGACCCCAATGCCTGCTTTCTCTGTACCTTGCCACCAGAGCGGATTATTGACCATTGCGATCTGACCTTGACCATCCGTGATGGATTTCCGGTCTCACCGGGGCACACGCTGATCATCACCAAACGTCATGCCCCCACCTTCTTTGACCTGACACAGGAGGAGCTGTTTGCAGTGGCCGGGGCGATTCAGAAGGCGAAGGCGGTATTGGACGGGGAGTTCAACCCCGATGGCTATAATATCGGGGTCAATAACGGGGAAGATGCGGGGCAATCCATTCCCCATCTCCATGTCCATCTGATTCCCCGCTACAGGGGGGATGTAGAGAATCCGAAGGGTGGGGTGCGCTGGGTCATTCCTGAAAATGCAGACTACTGGACAAAGTTGGAGTGAAACCGCTATCCTCAATCTGTCGTACCAATAACAATATAAATCGTATGGAGAAAAAGATGAGAAAGATGACCGGACTTCTGCTGGCAAGCGTGGCACTGGGTGCACAGGCAGCGAACACCGACCTGATCTGCAGCATGGATGAGATCGACAGCAACACCAATGAGGTGACTCATACCGATAACGTCAAGGTCTCGGTGCCGGATCAGAGTACCCGCAATATTCGTGCACTGACCTACTACAACAGTG
>CAYQFH010000011.1:0-35290 GCA_964416755.1 uncultured Piscirickettsiaceae bacterium
GATATCTGGGCCCGTTTCCAGAGGATGCAGGGCAATGAGTGCTACTACGTCTGCGCCGATGACGCTCATGGAACCCCTATCATGCTGCGCGCACAGAGTGAGGGAATGACACCTGAGGCACTAATTGCCGGGGTTTCAGAGGAGCACCAGGCCGACTTCGCCGAGTTCATGATCGGCTTTGACAACTACCACTCTACCCATTCAGAAGAGAACCGGGAATTTGCCACCGGAATCTACACGGCACTGCGTGATGCTGGCCATATCGCCACCCGTACCATTGAGCAGGCCTATGATCCCGAACGAGAGATGTTCCTTCCTGACCGATTCATCAAGGGCACCTGTCCCAAGTGTGGTGCAGAGGACCAGTATGGCGACAACTGCGAGGCGTGTGGTGCCACCTACTCCACCGCAGAACTGAAAAATGCAGTCTCTGCAGTCTCCGGCGCAACACCGATCAACAAGGAGTCAGAGCACTACTTCTTCAAGCTGACCGACTTCGAGGATATGCTGAAGGAGTGGACCCATGCCGGTCACCTGCAGGAGGAGGTTGCGAAGAAACTCAATGAGTGGTTTGAAGCAGGCCTGCAGGAGTGGGATATCTCCCGTGATGCCCCCTACTTTGGTTTCGAGATTCCCGACACTGAGAACAAATACTTCTACGTCTGGCTCGATGCCCCCATTGGCTACATGGCCAGCTTCAAGAACTTCTGTGACAAGGTGAATGCTGGCGAAGTCAGCAGAGAGGGTGCCCTGGGGTACAAAAGTGGCATCGATTTTGACACCTTCTGGGGCGCAGATTCCGAGGCAGAGCTCTACCACTTTATCGGCAAGGACATCATCTACTTCCATGCCCTGTTCTGGCCTGCAATGCTGCATGGCGCCGGATACCGCACCCCGACCGCAATCAATGCGCACGGTTTCCTCACCGTAAACGGGCAGAAGATGTCCAAATCACGCGGCACCTTTATCAAGGCACGCAGCTGGCTCAACCACCTCAACCCGGAGGCACTGCGTTACTACTTTGCCGCCAAGCTGGGCCACAATATCGAAGACCTCGACCTCAACCTCGATGACTTCCGCATGCGGGTCAACGCCGATTTGGTGGGCAAGGTGGTCAATATCGCCAGCCGCTGTGCCGGATTCATCACCAAGCGCTTCGATGGGCAGCTCTCAGCCAACATTGCAGAGCCCGATCTCTACCAGGAATTTGTTACCCAGGGCAGCTCCATTGCACAGCACTATGAAGAGCGGGACTTTGGTCGTGCGATTCGCGAGATCATGGCACTGGCTGACCAGGCCAATCGCTATATCGACGAGAAGAAGCCATGGGTATTGGCCAAGGAGGAGGGTAAAGAGCAGGAGGTACAAGATGCCTGCAGCGTCGGCCTCAACCTGTTCCGTGCACTGATGACCTACCTCAAGCCGGTACTGCCACAGATGGCCGAAAACGTGGAGGCATTCCTCAACGCTGGTCCACTCAGCTGGGAGGCACTGCAACAGCCACTCGAGGGTACCACCATCAACAAATTCAAGCCATTGATGCAGCGGGTCGATGAGAAAGCAGTAGAAGCGTTGATCGAGGAGTCAAAAGAGTCACTTCAGGCAGCCGAAAAGGGCACTGAAACAGAAGCGAAACCTTCAAAGGATACAGTCGCATCCACCATGGAACCGATTGCCGATGAAATTCAGTTTGATGATTTTGCCAAGCTTGACCTACGGGTGGCACGCATCGTCAAGGCGGGGCATGTAGAGAAGGCGGACAAGCTGCTGCAGCTCACCCTTGATCTCGGTGGCGAGCAGAAGAATGTCTTTGCGGGGATCAAGTCCGCCTACAGCCCTGAGGATCTGGAGGGCAAGCTGACGGTAATGGTGGCCAACCTCGCACCACGCAAGATGCGCTTCGGAGTCTCCGAAGGGATGGTATTGGCTGCTGGCCCCGGTGGCTCCGATCTCTTTATTCTTGAACCACATGAAGGCGCTCAACCCGGAATGCGAGTAAAGTAATTTGACAGAGATCGCACTCATATTGATCAGTACCATCCTGGTCAACAACTTCGTCCTGGTAAAATTTCTGGGACTCTGCCCCTTTATGGGGGTCTCGCGCAAGCTGGAGACCGCCATCGGCATGGGCTTTGCGACCACCTTTGTGCTCACCCTATCGGCTGCACTCAGTTATCTGGTCAATGAGTATCTACTCGCCCCACTGGAGCTGGAGTATCTGCGTACCATCGCCTTTATTCTGGTGATCGCCGCAGTAGTGAATTTCACAGAGATGTTTGTCCACAAGACCAGCCCGATGCTCTATCAGGTGCTGGGCATTTTCCTGCCACTGATCACCACCAACTGTGCAGTTCTCGGTGTAGCGCTATTGAATACCCGCGAACAAAACAGCTTTATCGAATCGGTGGCCTTCGGTTTCGGTGCTGCAGTCGGCTTCTCACTGGTGCTGGTCGCCTTTGCCGCCATCCGTGAGCGCACCGCAGCAGCAGATGTCCCCCAGCCGTTCCAGGGTGCATCGATTGCAATGATCACTGCCGGACTGCTCTCTATCGCCTTTATGGGGTTTGCCGGACTGGTGCACGGATAGCTCCATGATCAGCGCAATTCTTGCCATCGGTTTTCTTGCAGCCAGCTTTGGGGCACTACTTGGATTTGCCTCGGTACGCTATCGAGTCGAGGGTGATCCAGTCGTGGATCAAGTCGACACCCTGCTCCCGCAGACACAATGCGGTCAGTGTGGCTATCCCGGCTGCCGTCCCTATGCCGAAGCCATTGCCAGTGGTGAGGCGGAGATTAATCTATGTCCTCCCGGCGGGGAGAGTGTGATGGTAGCACTCGCCGATCTGCTGGATCGTGAGCCAGTGGCACTAGAGGTGGAAGAGAAACTCCCCTCGTTTGCCCGTATTGAAGAAGAGACCTGCATCGGCTGCACTCTCTGCATTCAGGCCTGTCCGGTTGATGCTATTCTGGGGGCCGCCAAACAGATGCACACCGTAATTGGTCGAGAGTGCACTGGCTGTGAGCTCTGCCTTCCTCCCTGCCCGGTCGACTGCATCACCATGGAGCCGATCCCCGTTCATCCCGATACCTGGGTCTGGCCTGAGCCGATGACGCTGGAAAACAGCATGGAGCGTGCCGCATGACCCAAGAGAGCCACACTTCACAATCCAGTCACACCTTCCATGGCGGTATTCACCCACCACAACAGAAGGAGCTGACCCGAGACCTACCGATCATCCCGTTCCGTAACAGGGGTGAGGTGGTGATTTCACTCAACCAGGGCATTCGTGCAGTCAACCGTCCAATTGTTCAGATTGGCGATCAGGTAACCAAGGGGCAACGTCTCAGTGAGTGCTTCAACCCACTCAGTGTTCCGGTTCATGCTCCCTGTAATGGCACTGTGATCGCCATTGAAGAGCGTCCCTTTACTCACCCCTCCGGACTGAAGAGTCCAGCTATTGTGCTACAGGCAACGGGCTGTGGGCCCGACACCATCGATTCACGTACCGTCACACAATTGCTTGAAGGGCTATCTGACGAAGAGATTGTGAGCAGAATCCGTATGGCCGGTGTAATTGGTCTGGGAGGAGCAGGTTTCCCGACCGCTCCAAAACTGCGCAGTGGCACTGCAGCCAACATCAACACCTTGATTCTCAACGGCATGGAGTGTGAACCACGCATCACCTGTGATGACAGGCTGATGCGTGAGCGCCCGGACGAGATCATCAAAGGAATTGAGGTGCTGAACCATCTATTGAAACCTCAACAGATTTTGGTTGGTATTGAGGACAACAAGCCAGAGGCAATTGCAGCAATGAAGCATGCTGCTAATGAGAGTCCACTTGCCATCACCATTGTAACCTGCCCCACGCTCTACCCCTCTGGAGGAGAGAAACAGCTGATCCAGATTCTGACCGGAAAAGAGGTTCCCAGCGGAAAGCGTGCCTACCAGATCGGTATTCTGACGCAAAATGTGGCAACAGCAGCAGCTGTCTACCATGCAATAGTAGGGCATCCACTGACACACCGTGTGGTCACTGTTACCGGCAATGGTGTATCGAAACCAGGCAACTATGAGGTGGCGGTAGGGACACCGATCGAGGAGTTAATCCAGGTATGCGGTGCTGTTTCAAGTGTCTCAGTCAAGTTGGGTGGACCTATGATGGGATTTTCACTGAAAGATCTGAAGAGTCCGTTAACCAAGATCACCAACTGCCTGATTGTTGAACCTGCAACGGATAAACCTGATCAAAACCCGACCCGCAACTGTATCCGCTGTGCCGCCTGCAGTGATGTCTGTCCCGCAAAACTGCTGCCTCAGCAACTCTTCTGGGCGGCTCAGTCACGCAACTTTGATGACTGTGATGCACTCCACCTGTTTGACTGTATCGAATGCGGCTGTTGCAACTATGTCTGTCCCAGCAAAATTCCACTGGTCGACTACTACCGCCACGCCAAGGGGGTGCTGCGTAACCAGCAGCAGGAGCAGCAGAAAGCGGAGTATGCACGCAAACGCCATGAGTTCCGCGATGCCCGTCTGCAACGAGAAAAAGAGGAGAAGGCGCGCAAACTGGCAGAGAAGAAGGCTGCACTGAAGGCGAAGGAGGCCAAGCAGAAGGCTGAAGGTGGTCAGAACAGCAACGAGAAGGATTCGAAAAAAGCAGCCATTGAGGCGGCAGTTGCACGTGCAAAGGCGAAGAAGGCATCACAACAACGACAACAGACAGAGAGCGAAGTGAATGACTCCGCAGATTGACCACAACACCAGCCGCGAGATGGCCATGGTGATCTTTGCAATGATCCCGGGTTTGCTGGCGCTGCACTGGATCTTTGGCCCCGGCATCTGGGTCCACATCGCCATCATGGTTCCAGCTGCGGTGCTGGGCGAGGCAGCAATTCTACTGATACGCGGGCGCGATCCCCGTTATGCCCTCAGTGACCTCAGCGCCATTTTGACTGCACTGTTACTGGCGGCAGCCCTTCCCCCACTACTACCGTGGTGGATGGCGCTACTCGGCACCCTGTTTGCGGTCATTCTGGCCAAACAGCTCTACGGTGGACTAGGACAAAACCCATTCAATCCGGCGATGGTCGGCTACGCCATTCTGGTCATCTCCTTCCCCAAGGAGATGACCAGCTGGCTTGCTCCTGCGGGGCTGGAAGGGGCAACTGTCAGTTTTGCCGAGAGTGCGCAGATCATCTTTGGTCTCAGTAGCGCACCTGCAATCGATCTCTTTACCGGTGCCACCCCGTTGGGTGAGTTGAAAAGCACACTCGATCTGGGAGTCACCCTTCAAGAGGCGGCACAACAACTTCCCAGCGGACTGCTGGCCGGTCCTGGCTGGGAGTGGATCAATATTGCCTTCCTGCTGGGTGGAGTGATCTTGATGGTCACCGGCACCATCAGCTGGCACATTCCGGTCGGTGTACTGGGGGGACTCTTTCTGATCGCACTGATCTTCAATATGATCGATCCCGGCAGCTATGCCACTCCGCTCTATCACTTGCTCAGTGGCGGTATCATGCTCGGCGCCTTCTTCATCGCCACCGATCCGGTCACCGCCTGCACCACCCCCAATGGACGCATCTGGTTCGGTATTGGTGTCGGTGTACTCGACTATATCATCCGTACCTGGGGTGGCTATCCTGATGCGGTCGCCTTCAGTGTACTGATCATGAACATGTTTGCACCGCTGATCGACCACTTCACCCAGCCCACCATCTATGGTGGAAAAGTCGAAGAGAAGTCCACATGAAAGAGCCTCTACAGATTGCACTGCGTGGCGCCGGAGTGCTCGCCCTCTTCGCCTTTCTCGGTACCGCGCTGGTTGCAATCACCTATGAGGGAACCAAGGAACAGATCGCCGAGAACGAGCGTCTAGCCCTGCTCAATTCACTGGGTCAGTTGGTCGATCCCAGTCAGTATGACAACAACTTGCTGGAGGAGCGTCTGGAGTTGCCTGCCAATCCCTTACTTGGTACCACCGATCCTGGCTATGCCTATCTGGCGAAGACAGCGGGCAAGGTACACACCGTACTGCTCACTCCAACCACGCAAGAGGGGTATAGCGGCACCATCAACTTGCTGGTGGGAATTGATCAGCATGGTTCACTGGTCGGTGTCCGAACCCTACAGCACAAGGAGACTCCAGGGCTGGGGGACCTGATCGATATTCAGAAGTCAGACTGGATTCTCGCCTTCAATGGCAAATCCCTTGACAACCTCAACGAAAGCCAATGGGCCGTGAAGAAGGATGGCGGTGTGTTTGACGAATTCACTGGAGCGACCATTACGCCACGGGCAATGGTGCGTGCTGTCTACAAAAGTTTGCAGTACTTCAAACAAAACCGTGAACAACTACTATTAATCTCGCGCAAAGACGCAAAGGCGCAATGATGAGCAGCGACGTTACAATTGATTATAGAAAACTGGTCAATGACGGCCTCTGGACCAACAATGCCGGTATCGTCCAGTTATTGGGGCTCTGTCCACTGTTGGCGGTTACAACAACCACCATCAACGGACTGGGGTTGGGCTTGGCAACTACTCTGACGCTGATTATCTCCAATTTGATGGTCTCCAGCATCCGCACTTTTGTCACCTCCGAGATCCGCATTCCAGTCTTTGTATTGATCATCGCCTGTACCGTCACTGGGATTGAGCTGGCGATGAATGCCTGGTTCCATGAGCTGTTTCTGGTACTCGGTATCTTCATCCCGCTAATCGTCACCAACTGCGCCATTATCGGTCGCGCCGAGGCCTTTGCCAGCCGCAACAGCTGGCTCCCCTCTCTGGTTGATGCGATTAGCATGGGGATTGGATTCACTTTGCTGCTGATGCTACTCGGTGGAATGCGTGAAATCTTCGGTTTTGGCACCCTCTTCATGCAATCGGAGTTGATGTTCGGTGAGGGTGCCAGCTGGATGACCATGACTCTGGTTGAGGACTACCGTGGCTTCCTGCTGGCAATTCTGCCACCGGGTGCCTTTATCGGGCTGGGACTGATCATCGCCGCCAAGAACCGGATTGATCAGCGGATAGCAACCGCTACTGCACCACAGGGACATGGAGTCACAGAGGTTGTTAATGCCTGACTTCCAAATTCTCTGTGCATCCGTTCCTCTGTGGTTAGCGCCATGAATAGACAAAAACGTGAACAAATCTTTGAGCGCCTGGCTGTAGCCATTCCCGAACCCACAACAGAGCTGGTATACAGCTCTCCGTTTGAGCTGCTCACCGCTGTACTACTCTCCGCGCAGGCCACCGATGTCGGGGTCAACAAGGCGACTGCCAGACTGTTTCCGGTTGCCAATACACCGAAGACAATCCTGGATCTGGGTGAAGATGGCGTCAAAAAATATATCAAGACCGTTGGACTCTTCAACAGCAAGGCAAAACACCTGCTGCAGACCGCAAAAATCCTCCATGAAGAGTACAACGATGAGGTGCCGGCAGAGCGTGAGGCGCTGGAGTCCCTTCCCGGTGTCGGGCGCAAGACTGCCAATGTAATCCTCAACACCGCCTTTGGTCAGCCCACCATTGCAGTCGATACTCACATCTTCCGAGTCTCCAACCGCACCAAAATAGCCCCCGGAAAAAATGTACTGGAGGTGGAGAAGAAGCTGCTCAAGTTTGTCCCCAAGCCCTGGCTGATGGACGCACACCATCTGCTGATTCTGCATGGGCGTTACACCTGTGTAGCCCGAAAACCGAAGTGTGTGGAGTGCTGCATTCTCGACCTCTGCGAATTCAAGGACAAAACCGTCTAGCATGTTTTTCTCGCAGAATCGGGAGGAGATCCGCCGTTTCTATCTGCAGGCATGGGAAAAACGCCTGAAAAAACTGCCGGTCGAACCACTGGAGGCGCAGGTTATCGACGTGATCGAAGCACATCCGGAGTATCACGCAGTGCTGGAACAGGGGGAGGATCAGCTGGACAAGGAGTGGACACCTGAAACAGGTGAAAGCAACCCTTATCTCCATATGGGGATGCATCTGGCCATTCGGGAACAGCTCTCAACCGATCGTCCACCCGGCATTCGTATCGCTACCAAAATTCTGCTACAAAAGATCGGGGATGGCCACGCAACGGAACACCAGATGATGGAATGTCTGGGTGAAACCTTGTGGCGAGGACAACGTGATGGTGCCGAACCGGACCAGGCAGCTTATCTCCATTGCGTACAACAACTGGCAAAACAGTGACCCCGTTCCCTGCTGATCTCCCTGTAGAACAAAATAAGCATTTGACGGAATAATCGACTTGTCCGACTATTAAACAATATGGCTATCCCTTCATCTACATCACTGCCCATGCAAGAGATTGAATCACTGATCGATCATACTGACCGCCTGTTCAGCCAGCTGCTGGTCAAACCTGGCGAACATGCGGTTGGAGAGATCGAATCCACGGTTCAGGCGCTTTTCAAACATGCAAGACAATCTCCTGATGCAATGATCGGAATTGTCCATCTGCGGACAGATATCAAATACTCCGTGCTCCGCGCCATCCAGAATACACTGTTCTCACTGCTGATCAGCGACAAACTGGAGTGGTTTGATGAGCCACGCACCTTTTCACTCTGTTGTGCGGCGCTGACAGAGCAGATCAGCCTCTATCCACTGCGTGAAACATTAAATGAACAGAGTGAAGGGCTCTCACCCTGGCAGTATGAAATGATTCAGACCTACCCCCAGCGTGCGGTGAAAACCCTGCTCTCCATCGGAGTCAGTGACCAGCGCTGGCTCCATACCGTAGGGGCACTGGGAGACGACACACATACCGCAGAGGAGCTCTCGACTGAGATTGCGGTTCTCCGTGTTGTCAACCACTATGGGGCCATGATCAGCCAGCGGGGGACGCGAAAACCGGTCTCCAAGGAGAAAGCGATCCGCTCCCTGTCAAGCGAATACACCTTCAAGGAGGAACAGGTCATTGCTGAAACGCTGCTCTATCAGATCGGTTTCTACCCTCCCGGCAGCACTGTCCAGCTGCGTAATGGTGAAATAGCTGTTGTGACCCATACCCAGAGTCGAGAACAGTCACTCCGACTCTCATCCATCTGTGATGAAAATGGTGTTCCTTTCCAACGACCACAACCACGCAATACAAACGATCCTCCTTATCAGGTAGAGCATTCAATTTATCTCGATTGGGCACAACACATCAATACTGAATTACTGTGGGGAGACAGCGATGCAGAGCAACCGATGTTGATTACAAACCGTTAAAACAAGATGCCATCCGAAGAAGAGCAGAGAACAGTCATCCAGGCAGAGATGTTGAAGGTTGGGGAACCGCTCCCTTTCAACATCCACACCACTGATGACACCATACTGCTCAGAAAAGGGGTTATCCTCTATAGCCAACAGCAGATTGAGACACTGGTCGAACGTGGCTGTTACACCATTGACCCCTCTCAAGAGCCGGAAAGTCAGAAAATCGAGAGTCTGGTCTACCAGATTGACGAGACCTTTACCCGCTTCATGGTGCATGGCGTCGATATTTCCCGCAAACTGATCAAGCTCGCCAATGATCTGGAATTCTATACCCGCCACCACCCGGATGCACTGATCGGTATCATCCACTTGAGAACCGACATCAAGTACTCGGTCATCCGCGCCATTCAGAATACCGTGCTTTCGGTGCTTCTGGCGATACGTCTGGAGTGGGAGGCGAAACGCATCACCTCACTGGCGCGTGCTGCACTCTCTGAAAATATCGGGCTCTATCCACTTCAGGATGAACTCTGCAAACAGGATCATGAGCTGGAGTCATGGCAACAGGAGATGATTCGTGAACATCCCAAGAAAGCGGTCAAGCTCCTCATCAACATGGGTATTCGGGATCGCACCTGGCTGCAGACTGTCGGCTTCCATCACGAACGAATGGATGGTAGTGGTTATATGAATGGGCTGGCCGGTGATGCGATCCCGGAAGAGTCGCGGATATTGGCTGTGGTTGACCGCTACGGTGCAATGATCACCCGCCGTGGATCCCGCAAGGCCAGCACTCCACAAGAGGTGTTGCTCGCCTTTATTCAACCCATCGACGACACCTTCAGCGAATACGATCAGACTCTTTCACGGCTACTGATCGAAGAGATTGGGCTCTACCCCCCCGGAACGATTGTACTGTTGAACAATGGAGAAACTGCTATTGTCATCGAACGTACTGATGACTCGGTTGCCCCCAAGGTACTCAGTATCTGTGACCCTTTTGGTGAGCCACTCAACTGCCCCAGACATCGGGACACCCGAATCCGTACCTTCATGATTGATCGGGTGGGTGAATTCGACTGGAGCCGGCACCTCAATGTCGACCAGATCTGGGAGAGTGGCAGTGAGGAGTTCTGCTATAGCTCACTATTCCGTTTCGAAGACCCGGAATATCTGTAAGGCACCTTGTACAAAGTGTATCTGAAACAACAACATTATTGTCTTGAAAGTGCCTCAATACGGGACTCGATTGACGGATGTGAACTCAGCAGGCTACGCACATTACCGGAGATCCCGAAGGCCGCCATCTGATCTGGCAGATCCTGTTGCTGCTGCCCGCCCAACCGCTGCAGCGCAGCGACCATCTTGTTGCGATTCGAGAGCGAGGCACCCCCTGCATCTGCACGATATTCACGCTGACGGCTGAACCACATCACCACCATGCTGGCCAGAATACCCAGCACCAGTTCAGCAATGATTGCGGTAATCCAGAATGCCGGGCCATGTCCACGCTCGGTCTTGAAGACTACTCGATCCACCAGATGACCGATCACGCGAGAGAGGAAGATGACAAAGGTGTTCACCACCCCCTGAATCAAAGCCAGAGTCACCATATCACCATTGGCTACATGACTCACCTCATGACCCAATACCGCCTCAACCTCATCCCGGTTCATCGACTGCAGCAACCCTCGACTGACCGCAACCAGTGCGTTGTCCTTGTTGGCCCCAGTGGCAAAGGCATTCATCTCTGCCCCTTCGTAGATTCCCACCTCCGGCATCCCGATTCCCGCCTGTTGTGCCTGCCGAGTCACCGTCTCCACCAACCAACGCTCCTCGGCAGACCCCGGTTGCTCTATAATCCGCACCCCCATCATCCGTTTGGCACTCCACTTTGACATCATCAGTGAAAGCAGTGCTCCGCCAAAACCGAAGACGGCAGAGAACATCGCCAGGCTATTGATATCGAGACCGATACCCTGCTGATCCAGAATGGACTCAAAACCGAGCAGGCGTAGCGAAATACTGAGGACCACAACAATGGCCAGATTGGTAATCAGGAAGAGAGCAATACGTTTCATAAGGTTATTTCAATAAAAATGGTGGTTTGTGAAATTGTGGATATTAAAATCGAGCCTTCCATCAGAATCAAGTAATATTGATCTGTGACAGAAAAACAGTCACTTAATGAAGAAGATGAACTTTCTGAAAAAAACTTTCCCATAGAACATAAAAACAATACATTACATCAAATTTGTTACTTGAATTCTTGTTCAATTTCTTAATCCATTGCCCCGCTGTAAGGAATCGGGCTTCTCCACAAAGCTTGTGGATAACTCTGTATACAACTCTCTATAGTCAACCATTCACCAGACTATTTACTACAAACAGCCTGCTGCCTTTTTTTTAAGCACGACTCTACCAACATTACTTAAAGCGCTTCAGCACGCGCTGTAACTCGATGATCAGCCGTTCGGTCAATGGTATAACCTCATCCCCTCCTCGCGATTCATCAATTGCAAATTGCAGCTGTTTCCCAAGCTCAGACAATTGAGGCTCCCCAAAAGTCGCTGCTGTTCCCTTGAGATTGTGAGCAATACTCCTCACCTCATACCACTGATGTTGCGCCAGCGCAGCCTGTAGCAGATCCAGCTTATTCGCAGTAGAGTCAACAAAAAGCTGCATCAACTCGTCATCAATCAGAGAACTCTCCTCGACAGCCTCTATTTCGTCAAATTTCCTGCTTGAGTCTGGTGATACTGTCTTAGCACTGTCATCAAGCATACGATCACGTCGCCAACTATAGAGTAGCATTCTTGCCAGCTGCACAATCTCGTACTCTGCAAAGGGCTTGTCCAGATAGAGCACCCCATTTCCCAACTCTTCCTCAATCTGTTGCGGGGTAACATCCTTGTAGGCTGAAACAAAGACGATATAGATGCAAGGATCCAGCTCACGCAGAGCCTTGGCGGTTGCCAATCCATTAATTCCAGGCGGCATACGCATGTCGATAAAGGCAACCTGAAATGGGCACCCCTCATGCATGGCTTTACGGAGAGTTGCAACCGCTTCAGCACCCTGCGAACAGAGCACCAGATCAAAGGGCTCCATTTCAGCATTCTGCCGCTCTTGTTTCTCTTCAACGGTTTGTGTCAATGCATCCAGCTCATGTTCCAGCTGCGAGATTGAATCTGCATCACCAAGCACATGTTGATAAAGCTCCAGAATTGAAGACTCATCATCGACCACCAGCAGACGCTGCTCTCTAGCTTCACTGTTTTTACACTGCCGAGAGTCGCTCTTCTCTTCAAAACGGAGGTAGAGGCTGAGGATACGCTCCAGTTCTTTGCGATCAATGGGCTTTTGCAAAAAACCGGAGGCACCGGCTTCTTCAAACTGCCGTCGATGTTTCTGCATCACATTGGCAGTCAAGGCAACAATTGGGGTGCTGTTCCCCAGATTACGTAATGTCTGAGTCGCCTCAATTCCATCCATGACTGGCATCTGCATATCCATCAGAATCAGATCAAATTGGTGAACTGTGGCCAATTCCAGTGCAACTTCACCATTTGCCGCCACGGTGACTGTTGCACCAGCAGCCTCCAGAATACGTCTCTCCAGCAGTTGTAGTTCCGGCGTATCTTCAACAACCAGTACCTCTCCGACAAAACGCTGCTGCTCTTCAGAACCAATCATCGAGTCGTGTTCAGATGCTGGCTCAATCTCCAAGTCACTTGCTCGATAAGGGATCGTCAGCACAAACCGTGATCCTCTCCCCTCTTCACTGCTGACCTCAATCGCCCCCTCCATCATTTCGGCCAGTGCACCAGAGATATGCAGTCCAAGACCAGTACCGCCAAAACGGCGGGAGATACTGTTGTCGGCCTGTTCGAAGGCCTGAAAGAGTCTCTCAATGACCTCGGCAGACATCCCGATACCACTGTCTTCCACGGTAAAAGTGAGCCTGCCGCCCTCTTCTGCCACAGTCACGGCAATACCACCCTCTTCTGTGAATTTGACCGCATTTCCCAGCAGATTGATGAGAATCTGCTTGATACGTTTGGCATCCCCCCACAATTTGCAGGGGGTATCGCACAACTGTGTAACGCTGAATTTAAGCCCTGAATCCCGCGCACGAATGGAGAAGACCAGCTCAATCTCTCTCAATAGTGCAGGCAGATCAAACGGAGCCAGATCAATCTCGAATTTACCCGAACCGATTTTCGAGAGATCCAGAATGTCATTCACCAACGAGAGCAGTCCCTGACTGGAGATCTCAATTGACTGCAACAGTTGTCGCTGCTCACCACTCAACGCACTCGCAGTCAGGATTTCACTGTTACCGATAATCGAGGTCAATGGCGTGCGCAACTCATGGCTCATCGATGCCAGGAAATCATCCTTGGCCTGGTTGGCCTGATCGGCCTTCTGCAGTAGTGAACTGATCTGTTTCCGACTCTCCAGCATGATCTGTCGCTGTTTACGTTGCGACTGAACGTAACGGCGCATGGAACGGATACGACGGATAAAGTTTTCGTGGGAATCATCCTTGGAGAGAATATCGATTGCTCCTGCATTGAGCGCCTGCTCCTCCAGATTCTCCCTCTGACTGAACATCACCATCAGAATTGCGGAGGTATCCGCCTGCTCCAACAACTCCTGTACCAGCTCGTTGCCTTTCCCGTCCGGCAGGATATAGTCGACCAGCATCATGTCCGGCTGTTCCACTCTGGCAATGGTGCGCCCCATCCCGATGGAGTCTGCCTCAAGCACCTCAAAACCAGCATCGCGCAATAAAGCACCATAAATTGCACGTATCGTAGGAGAGTCATCCACCAGCAGGATGGTGATAGGACGGCTATCCAGATCCTGTTGCAACAGCAGCTGTTCAATATTCCGCTGATAGGTCTGCGCCTCAACCATTGAGCGGAGTGCATTCACCCGCATCATGAAGAGATCCTTGGGTTCATTCTTCCCAATCATCTCCACTGCACCCGCCTTGAGCGACTGCTTGACCACATCGGGAAATTGGGAGTGAATTGCCACTACGATGGAGGCGGTCTCATGAGCCTGCAGCAGCGCCCGGGTCAACTCATCACCATTCCCCCCCGGCATATAGAAGTCAATCACAGCCAGTTGAGGATGTTCCCGTCGCGCCACCTCCAGTGCCTCATCCATGGAGTGGGCTACAAACACCTTATAACCATTTTCGGTCAGCAGACGCACATAAACCGCACACACCGTCTTGGAATCATCGACAAAGAGGATCTTCATTACAAAAATAGCAACCTCAGAAACCACCTATTCTGAGGTCATCCCCTTCAATTTTCGAAACAGCGTGGAGGGATTGATCCCCAGTGACTCTGCGGCATGGGTGCGATTGCCCTCCATCCGAGCCAAGGTCTTCTCGATCCAGAACGCCTCCACCTCGGCCAGGGTTGCATGCTCAGACAGCTGCCACAGTGGTGTCTCCTCCCGCATCTGGTAAAAGAGTGGTTGCGAATCCGCATCCCCCTGCACTAGCAGCCACTGCAGAAAATGTTGCTTCAGCTGTTCCAGATTTCCCGTCCACTGCTGACCGGAGACAAAACCGGTGAGCCATGACTGCGACAGCTCCTTCTCGGGCGTATCCCATTTGACACTGAACGCTTCCATCCACTGCTGCATGATGGGGAGCAGATCCTGTTGACGCTGTAACAGTTCCGGCACCGGTACCATACCGGGGAAAAGGTGGTAGAGGTAGAGTGGCAGTGGCTGATCAGCGCTGTGCTCAGCCGTCGCCAACAGCCTCATGCCACGCTCTTTGAGCAGCAAAATGGTGCGGCGCAGCTCAGCTTCAGAAAGCTTTTCCACCTGCTGAAGCAGTAGCGTGGCATCCGGTCTGGCAGCAAGCAGAAGTTGTTCAATCTCTGAAAATCCGAATCCTCCTGTATTCATCTGCAGCAGAGCGCCATCCGATCCACTCCAGCGGTGAACCCAGCGTGCCAGCGTAGTGCGCCCCGTTCCCCGCCCTCCATAGAGGAGCAGTGGCTCACGCGCCTGTGCGAACACCCTGGCAATACGCTGACTCTGCTGCATCGCACCACTCTCCACTACCAGTGCAGGCAGTGGCTCATCCTGCAGATTGAGCAGCAACATCTGCCTGGAGAGTCTTCTCTGCTGTTGCAGTGTTTCACGAAGTCGCTGTAGCAGGGCTCGCCCCACCGCCAGATCAAAGGGCTTCTCCAGCAGATCAAATACACCGAGATGAAACGCCTCGATGGTGTTCTCCACCGTCGCATAACCGGTGATCATCACCAGTGGCAGATCAGGGTTGTGTGCACGGGTAAAACGGATCAGATCCAGCCCATTCTTTCCCGGCATACGGTAATCGGTGAGTACAGCATGGTATCCACCCTGTTCGATCTTTGCTGCCCCCTCATCACCACTCTCTGCAATCTCGATCTCATACCCTTCCGATTCAGCGATATCGGCCAGAAACCAGGCCATTGCCGGTTCATCATCAACAATCAGAAGTTTCCACTTCTCCTCTACGCCGCTCATAATATTTTCGCAATCACCTCGCCCAGTCGGCTCTGTGCAACCGGTTTGCGCAGTACCCTCTGGATTCCACTCTGCTCCAGTTTGCGTGAATCTGCATCCACCTCAACACCGGTCAGCAGCACCAACGGCGTCTTCTCTCCAAACTCCTGAATTCTCTGTGCCAACTCAACACCATTCATCCCCGGCATACTGAAATCGGTGACAACGAGATCATAGGGATGCTCCGCAAAACGGAGCAGTGCCTCGCTACCACTCAGGGCCGTCTCTACCTGATACCCCTGTTGTTCCAGCATCTCCTGCCCAACCGCAATCACTGCCGGGGCATCATCGACCAGCAAAATACGCTGCTCACGGTTGCCATGCAGTGGCGCAATGGAGATCACCTCGGCCACATCCTCCTGCAGAGATTCCATCGGTAGCGTAATGGTGACCAGACTCCCCTTGCCAACTCCGCTCTCCACCTCAATCGTCCCTCCCGCTCGCTCGATAATGCCGAGCACAACAGGCAGTCCCATACCACTCCCCTGACCAATCTCGCGAGTGGTGAAGAATGGGGTAAAGATCTGCTCCTGCACCTCCTTCTCCATACCATGCCCAGTGTCACGGATGACAATCCGGCACTGCTCCAATTCAGCCGTAACGGTCACCACAATCTCCCCTTCGTCGCGGCCAATCGCCTGAGCACTGTTATTACAGAGATTGAGAATCACCTGATGCAGTTCGGTGGCACCCAGGCGAACGCCACTCACGCCGGGGTCAATCTGCTGTAGCAGACGGATGTGATCGGGCAGTGTGGCCTGCACCATCTTGAGGATATTCTTGATCAGAGGAAAGAGCGCAATAGGGTGCTGTCCCCTGACGGTATCCTTGCGGCTGAAATCGAGAATCTGTCGCACCAGCTCTGCACCCCGCACCGCACTCTGCCGCACCAGCGTCAAACGCTCATAATCCCGCGACTGTGGATCCACCTGCCCCAACATCATCTCGGAAAACCCGAGGATCGGTTGCAACAGATTGTTGAACTCATGGGCCACGCCGCTCGCCAACGCCCCAATGGAGGACATCTTCTGGGTGTGTTGACGCTCCAGCTCCAGTTCACGCTGTCGCAGCTGTTGCTGAACCTCGATAAAGCGGCAGAGTGAACCGATTCTCAACAGAAACAACTCCTGTGGATCCTCTTTATAGAGCACATCCACCGCACCGGACTCCAGTGCCACCTGCTCGATCCCGTTACGCTCGGTATGGATCACAATCAGCACCGAGCCCAACTCCGGGTCAGCCAGCAGGTCGCGAGTCAGCTGATCCCCGTTTTCGTTGGGGAGCAGATAATCGATCACCGCCAGATGCGGTTTGAAGTGGTAAGCAATACGTAGCGCCTCACGGGCACTGCCGGCAACCTCCACGCAATACCCTTTCTGCCTGAGCAGCGCTGCATAGACCGCACAGATGGTTGGTGCATCATCCACCAGAAGAATTTTAATCTGTTCCGTTTCCCGTTCCATCACTCAAACTCGGTTCAATCCCCACGCAACCTGATTCGGCAAGTGGCAACAATACCTTAAAACTGGCGCCACTGCCCACCTCGCTCTCCACCTCAATGGTACCCCCGGCCCGTTCCACAATGCCGAGTGCGACAGAAAGCCCCATGCCACTCCCTTCGCCGGGAGGACGGGTGGTAAAGAAAGGATCAAAGATCTTCTTGCTCAACGCCTCTTCAACCCCCTCACCATTATCTTCCACCCGGATCGTGCAACAGCACTGCTCAAAATTGGTACTGGCCAGCACCACCACTTTCCCCTCCTTCACGGCTGCAGCCTGGATCGACTGGGCGGCATTACTGCAGAGATTGAGCAGCAGTTGATGAAAGGCAGTGCTGTTGATCAGGATGGATCCAAGATCGGGGGCCAGACGTTGCCGTAGCGAGACCTCCGGAGGAAGCGCCGCCTGCACCATCTTCAGTGCCATCTTCAGTAGATCATCCAGCGACTGCACCTCTTCCGGCAGGTCCTGATCCTTGCGACTGAAATCAAGGATCTGCCGAACCAGTGCAGAGCCCCGCTTGGCACTGCTGTGGATCAGCTGCAGCCGTTCCAGATCCTTCTCCGGCAGGCGGGATTGTTCCGTCTCCTGCTCCAGCAGCAGTGCTGAGAACCCCATGATGGGCTGCAGCATATTGTTGAACTCATGGGCGATCCCACCCGCCAGGGTGCCGATCGAGGCCATCTTCTGTGCATGCTGTCGCTCCCGCTCAATGGAGAGACGTTGCTGTTCCTGACTCAACTCCGGGCGTCGGTCTCTCAGAGAGAAGAGCGCTCCACGAATACTGAACTGTGGGGTACGCAGCAGCGCCCCGGACCAGACCACCGGAATCAGCTCACCCTGTCGGTCGATCAGCTCCCGCTGCTCACTCTGCTGCACTTGATCAATTACACCACCATAGGGAGCCAGCCTCAGGATCTCTCGCAGATCCTCCTGCTGTGGATCTGCAACCAGCCGCAGGGTTACTGTGCCCAATGCCGTCTGTAGCGTAATCTCATGGGCACCGGTGGAGCGGTAGCGCAACACCTTCTCCCCCTCCTGCAGCAGCTGCTTGGCCCGGGGGGAGGCCCAGACCCGTTCATTGTCTCCATTGACCGCAACCAGTGGCAACAGTGCATAGTCCATCAGCGGCCAGAACCCCTCCGGGTTGCGATCATGCAGTGCCTGCAGGCGTTGCCGGTCCTCGATCTCACCTTGCAGCAGCGGATATTCCGGCGGTGATACCAGCTCGACCAGACGACGTCCCTGCAGCTCCTCCATCTCCCACCCCAACAGCGCGCAGGCAGCCGGATTGATCAGATCAATCGCCCCCTCGGCATCGGTAATGATCAGCCCGTCTGTCAGAGTGGCCAGGATATTCTCTACATACTCACGCTCCTGACGCTCCTGCTGCAACTTCTGCTGCTCCTGTTCCTGTCGGGCCCGCAGATATTTATGCAACGAGCGGATGCGCAGCAGAAAGATATCGATCGGCTCCTCCTTGTAGATGAAGTCGACTGCACCCGCCTCCAGAGAGCGCTCCAGTGCATCCGGATACTGGGAGTGGATCACAATCAACAGATCTCTGCTCTCCGGCTCATTGAGCAGATCACGGGTCAATTCGTCACCATTCTGATCCGGCATGTAGTAATCAATGATGGCAAGCTGCGGTTTTTCACGCTGCACAATGCGCTTCGCCTGTGCAGCACTCTCTGCCAGCAGCACACGGTAGCCCTGCTCCTCCAGCTGTTGCTGATAGACAGAGCGGGTGACCGGGGCATCATCCACAAAGAGGATGGTCAGTGCAGCCGGATCACTCATGGCACGTCGATGTTGCATTTGCTCCGGCTCATCTCCGGCAGAGGTGCGTAACTGGTTAAGTGGAGGCAGTATCTCATAGGCCGCTTCATGCGCATGGATCATCAGACTCTCGAGGGTCTTGTGATTGTTGGTGACCGTAAAACGAAAAAGGTAGGGGCGCAGCTGAAGCTCTGCCCGCAACCGCTCGCTGTGCGAGCGCCCATTGAGGTGTTCCAGCAGCCGTTTCCGCAGGTTGTTACTGGAGCCAATATACTCGACTCCATCCTCTGTTGAAAGCTCATAGACTCCCGATCGTGGCGGCACCGAATCAAGCTGCTCTGCATTGAATGGCCGGGCACTCCCCAGCAGATAGGCGGGGTACCCGGCTTCCGCTTTAGCCTTCGCCCCCGTCCCGGAGAGAGTCCATAGCGGTTGCGCACATGAGCCACATAGCGACGGCTGATCGGCTCATCCAGCTGCGCCAACTCCTCTGCCAATGCCTCATCGGTCCAGATCCTCTCCCGATCTTCCATCAGATGGCGAATGCGCTCCCCAAGCTGCTCCCAGCGCCGCGGAAACAGTTCACGCAAAAGGATGACCCGCTCTGTTCCCTGATTCCCAAACCGGAGTTCAACCCGCTTCCCACTGATTAATCGGCTGATGACTGTGACATCGATATACCCCCCCCAACGTTGACTGTAGTCTCCCACCACCTGTTTGTAGGGGTACTGCCGCAGATCCTGCGCCTCTCCACTCTCAATCCATCTGCTCTGGTGTTCGACCAGCAGTTGCAGCAGACGGTAGAGCTGCGTATTACGTCGGCTGATGTGGTCGATATTGTAGCTGAGCGCAAACTGCTCCGGCAGCTTCTCCAGCCACGCATAGTGGACCGCAAACAGTCTGCTGCTGAGATGCACCCCGTGATGGTCAAAGTGTGCAATTACCACAGCACTGCTTTCACTCTCCCGATAGGGGTAGTGGTGGCGCAGCAGCACCCCCTCTCTGATCCACTCTGTTAGCTGCTCTGACGCCTCCAGACGCTCCACCATACGCTGGTAATGGCCCGCAGTGGCGTCCAGATAGCGAGAGCGAATGATATGGCCGACAATGGTGGATTTCATGTCTGCAATAATAAACATCCCGATGACTTCCTGCCAGATGGCGTAACTTACTGTTTTAACGGCACCCTTCATAAAATCTCCGTAACAACCACCAAAAATAGCAGGCAAGTCATTGTAATAACGATGATTTTGTGTAATTCTTGGGGAAACTTTTCTCCATAATCGACATGTCCAGTTCCACTGAAACCATACTCAACTTTCCCATCCTGGCAATCGATGATGACCCATTGATACCGGAGATCTATCAAAGGATTTTGCCCCGGGAGCCTATTGTTCCAAACTGCAGGTTTCACGATGAGAAGACACTACTGCAGTACCGACTGGAATCGGTCAACAGCGGGCTGGAGGCCATCGAAAAGATCAAAGAGGCCTATCAACAGCGCATGCCCTATGCGTTGATCTATCTCGATATGCGCATGCCTGAAATGGATGGCATGCAGATCGCAGAACGGATTCGGGAGATCGATCCGACGGTGATGATTATTCTGGTCACCGCCTATGAGGATCATGATATTGTCGACGCACGCCAGAAACTGGGGTCCAATTTCGAGTTCTTGAGCAAGCCGGTCAACTCCGACGAGTTGCTCTCCCTCACCTGTACATTTGCCAGCCACTGGTTCCGCACCATGGCCACCCTGCAACAGTTGCAGCAGCCGAATGTCGTCAGTAACAACAGGCCACATGAAGAGAACACCAAGCCAACCAAGGTGATGTTTGTGGATGACTCGGCAACGGTACGTGCAGTCTACAGCGATCTGCTGCGCAGTGAAGGCAAGTATGAGGTGGCCGTCGCCGGTGATTTGGAAGAGGCGGTCAAGCTGGCCCGGCAATTCATTCCGGACATCAGTATTCTTGACTACTATATGCCGGGGGGAAATGGTGATGAGCTGGCCAAACAGCTACTCGGTAACAAGCTGACAAAAAATACTCTGATTCTTGTGCTGACCCAACGTGAAGAGGTAGAGGAGATCATGCTCAATGTTGGTGCGGTCGACATCCTCTACAAGGATGATCCCTCCAAGATTTTCCTTCAGCGTGTCGGGGCGATGGATCGCTATATCCGCAGTCAGATGGATCTTCGCGCCTCCATCGAGACCCAGACCCGGATTGCCTCCGAACAAGAGAAGAGCCGGCTGCAGGCCAATGAAGCCAAGTTGAGGCGCCAGTGGCTGGAGTCCATCATCTCCACCATCCCGGTGGGGCTGCTGGTGCTGGACAACAACCAGACCATTCAACAGGTCAACCAGAAGGCGATCAAGCTGATGGGGTACCACAACGAAAATCTGATCGGCATGCATATCAGTGAGCTTCTGGAGGAAGAGGACAGGCAGGCTGAATTCGACTGCAGAGTCCGCTGTGAAGATGGCTCAACCATTCCAGTCTCCATCTCCCGCGCTGCACTGGAGTCGACTGGAAACGAACAGCCTGGAGAAGTAGTAATCATTCACGATCTGCGTGAACGTATTGCCATGGAGCAGGAGCGTGCCACGCAGGCCAACCAGCTGGCGTATCAAAGTGGACTCAGCGAGATGAGTTCCAACGTGTTGCATAATATCGGCAACACCATTGCCGGCATGAGCTGGCAGGTCATCGCCATGGAAAAGAGCATCAAGCGGCTGCAATCCATTCAGCAGGGACTGGAAGTTGGGATTGAAATTGATGATATCGAGCGGCTGCATGCCGGCCTGCAGCACGCTCTGAATGATCTGACTCATCTCAATAATGAGGAGTTAACCCTCCAGATTCATGACATGGGGAGAAGTATTGAGTATGTTGGTGAAGTGATCCGTATCCAGCAGTCGGTTGCTCAGGTTCAATCACTTTACATGAAGAGCTTCGACCTTGCCGAAGCAATCCAGGATGTGCTGC
The DNA here is from genome assembly GCA_964416755.1 of uncultured Piscirickettsiaceae bacterium. Taxonomy (GTDB): domain Bacteria; phylum Pseudomonadota; class Gammaproteobacteria; genus Thiopontia. Next base: position 22,072 of record CAYQFH010000011.1, read on the forward strand.
TGATTGAGCGTGAAACCAACCGCAAGCATGATGTCAACATCGAGTACCGGATTGCGGAATCGCTACCGCAGGTCTCCCTCCCCTACAACCAGTTCATGCAGCTGCTGGGCAACCTGATCAAAAACTGCCGTGAAGCGATTCAGGAGCAGCGTACAAATCTGGAGCGCCCCGATTACAGCGGCGAGATCATGATCGAAGTAACCATGGCAGACAGTGAATTTTTCACCCTTGCCATCCGGGACAACGGCTGTGGTATCGAGGAGGAGCGCCTCAAAACCATCTTCCAGCGTGGTGAGAGCAACAAGATAAAGGGCTCCGGATTTGGTCTGCACTCTGCAGCCACCTTCATCCAGTCCCTTGGGGGCACCATCCACGCACACAGCAACGGCCGTGGAGCAGGAGCCAGCATCTTGATCGAGTTGCCAACTGAAGCAAAACCGACTCTGATTCCAAAGAGAAAAATTCGCCATGGATAACATTGAAGAGAATAGACGTGTACTAATCATCGATGATGACCCCACCATCCTCAAACTCTACAGAGAGATTCTCTCTGTAGAGGAGGAGCTACCACCCAACAACTATTTTGGTACAACCCCCGAACCGGAACCCGAGAAGGCTCCTCCGGCCAAGGAGCACTTCGAGATCACCACTGCGGCCAATGGGCAGGAGGGGATCGAAATTGCCTGTGCCGAACATGACAAGGGCACCCCCTTTCCAATAGCCTTCATTGACATGCGAATGCCGCCGGGGATCGATGGACTGGAAACCGCACGCAATCTGCGCAAGCTGACCCCCTCCATCTATATCGTGATTGTGACCGCCTATTCGGATCGCTCCATCGATGAGATTCAGCAGGCACTGGAGTATGATGTCATCTTCCTGCAGAAGCCGTTTGTCCACGATGTAATTTTTCAGCTGGCACGCACCCTCTGTCGCAGCTGGAATCGGGACCGTGCACTGGAGCGTGCAGAACGCCGTGAAAAATACAGCGCCTTCAAGGATGGATTGTCGGAGATGTCTTCGATTGTGCTGGACAACATTGGCAACATGATTCTCGGTGTAGAGGCCTCCTGTAACCGCGTCATCGAAACCTGCAACATGGTCAACCAGGTCGGTGACAACTGCCGCAGTCTCAGTCAGGAGTTGGATCAGGCGGCATTGCAGAGTGATATCGAGCAGCTCAAGACGTTGCAGGAGAAGATGGTCGAGGCAGGTCGCAACCTGCCGGAGGTACTGGACAAGGCACTCTGGCCCTCCAAAAGCAGCCTGGATGCAGTCAGAATGGGAATCGAACACATCATCAAGGTACTCGATCTGCAACGCAAGAATGCCTACAACAATATGCATACCGACAACTTCTCGTTGCTGCAGCTGATCGATGACCTCGAACTGCTCACCGCCAACGAACTGAAGGCGCTCAATATCTCCTTCCAATCACAGGTCGAAAGCAGCCTCTACGATGTCTCTCTCCCCCGCAACCATCTGCTGAATACATTGATCAACCTCATCAACAACAGTATGGATGCGATTCAGGAGCGTATCAGCAACAAACAACTCCCGCCCAATGATGGCATTATCAAGCTGCGCATTGCCATCATCAATAACCAGCTCCACATCCATATTGAAGATAATGGCGCAGGTATCACGGCCGAGAACAAACCCTATATTTTCGAGTTCGGCTTCACTACCCGGGATGGACATGGCGGATTCGGTCTCCATGCCGCCGGCAACTTCATTGGTGGCTGCAAGGGGGGCATACGGGTAGAGAGCGAGGGAGAGAACCGGGGCACCCTGGTCAACATCAATATGCCCACAATTGTCTAGGGAGCACGCGATGGATCAAGACACCCCGACACTCTGCCGTATTCTTGCCATCGATGATGATCCCATCATGTTCAAGATCGTGGAGAAAATTGTGCCTCAAGCCGGAGAGTCGATTAAGACCTCGGTACTGGGGAGAGAGCGTAGCTTCACCTTTGAACTCAATGGCACATTGAGTGGTGAAGAGGGGCTGCAGCAGCTGAAGGTGGCCAAGCGTGAAGGCAGACCCTACGCCATCGTCTACCTCGATATGCGTATGCCCGGCTGGGATGGCATCACCACAGCCGAAATGATTCGTGCACAGGATCCAACCGTGATGATTATCTGGATTACAGGGCATGAAGATCACAACATGGCCGAAATCCGCCAGCGTGTCGGTGCCAACTTCGAATTTCTCTTCAAACCGATTGATGAAAAGGAGTTGCTCGAACTCACCTACGTCTTTGCCAGCCACTGGCAGCGGACCCGTAGCAGCCTGGCGCAACAGAGTGATCCAAATACCTCTCCTGTTCCCACCAAGGAGTATGCGCTGCGTTCAGCCAAGCAGCCGACGCGGATCATGTTTGTGGATGACTCCCCCACTGTTCGGGCGGTCTATGGTGATCTGCTGCGTCAGCAGCCCCACTACGAGGTTGCTGTAGCGGGCAGTCTGCAGGAGGCGATCGCTCTCACCCAGCACTTCTCTCCCGATATCAGCATCCTCGACTACTACATGCCGGGTGGCAATGGTGATGCTCTGGCAAAGGCGCTGCTGAGCCAGAACGCCACCAAAAATACCCTGATTCTGGTGCTGACCCACAAAGAGGAGGTGGAAGAGGTGATGCTGGAGGCAGGTGCCATCGATGTGCTCTACAAGGATGATCCCATCGAGGTATTCCTCCAGCGCATCCACTCCATTGAACGCTACATCCGCTCCCAGATGGATCTGCGCCGCGCGATTGAAGAGCAGGCACAGGCTGAACTGACACGGGAACAGGAGCGGATTGTTCAGGACAGTCAGCTCGCCTACCAGAGCGGATTGACGGAGATGAGCTCCAATGTACTGCACAACATCGGCAATGCCATTGCCGGCATGAGCTGGCAGGTGTTGGCACTGCAGAAGAGCACCAACAAGATACAGAGTCTGAAACAGGGATTGGAGGGTGGACTGGGGGTCAGAGATATCCATCTGCTGCAGAGCGGTCTGAAAAATGCCATTGCTGATCTGGAACAGATCTATCAACATGAATTGACAGAGTGTGGCCAGAATCTCTCGAAGAGCATCGAATATATTGGTGAGGTGATTCGGGTACAGCAATCACTGACCCAGGTCGGGGCGCTCTATCTACGCACCTTCCGCATCCACCAGGTGATCGAAGATGCTCTGCTGATCGAGAAAGAGGTGAATCGAAAGTACCAGATTCAGATCGAGACAGAAATTGAGCCCACCATCGATGAGCTCTCACTTCCCTATAACCAGTTCATGCAGTTGTTGGGGAACCTCATCAAAAACAGTCGGGAGGCGATACAGGAGGCACGACAACTGAGTGAGGCAAACCAACCCGTCAATGGGAAAATCAGGATTACGATTGAGCATGGTGACCGCAACCACCACTTCAGGCTGACGGTTTATGACAACGGCTGCGGAATTGAGTCTGATCGACTCTCCACCATCTTCCAGCGCGGCGAGACCAGCAAGGAGAAGGGCTCCGGTTTCGGACTCCACTCGGTCGCCACCTTCGTGCAGTCAATGGATGGCTCCATCTATGCAGAAAGCGAGGGCAGAGGAGAGGGGGCTGTTGTGGTTGTGGAGATGCCGATCTCCGGGAATGGTAAAAGCCGGTAGTCAGTGAGAAAGAGCTACGCTTACACCTCTGACAGGGCGCTGCTCAGTCTCTCTACCGTAGTGGCCGCTCGCTCAAACTCTCCCGCTTTTACCAGATTCTGAACCTCACCACCCAGTATCGTCAGCTGAGGGAAACCAAAACTGCTGCCACTCCCCTTGATGGTGTGTGCAACCTGTTCAATCTTCTCCCACTCCCCCACCTCATACGCTGACAACAGCTCGCTTCGCAGGGTCATTGAGCGTTCACGAAAGAGCATCATCAGCTCATCATCCACCATAGGGTCAACCACAGCAGGAGCGGTATTCGGGCCCTGTTCCCGGGTATGCGCCAGGAACTGTGGCTCCGGCTCCTGCTGCCGTTGCTCACCTGTCGAGCGCGCAAGGTATTTTTTTAGAATACTGCGCAGACTGGAGCGGTCGATCGGCTTGGACAGAAAGTCATCACAACCCGCTTTGTAGAACTGCTCCCGTTGCTTCTGCATCACGTTGGCTGTCAGGGCCACAACCGGAATGCGATTTCCCTGAGCCCGCAACTGCTCCGTCGCTGCTATGCCATCCATCACCGGCATCTGCATATCCATCAGCACCAGGTCATAGGCGCTTGTTGCAATTTTTTCCAGTGCCTGTCGGCCATCACCTGCAATCTCCACTTCAACCTCCCCTCCGGTCTGGCTCTCAATCATTCTGCGTTCCAGAACTTGCAGCTCCGGGGTATCCTCTGCGATGAGCACCCGCCCCCTCAGTGGCAGCAGAGGCAGTTCAGTCTGCTGTAAGGCTCGCTCCTCCAGCAGTTCGGCCCCCTCTCTCAATGGTAGCGTGACGGTAAAGCAGGAACCACTTCCCAGCGTACTGCTGACTTCAATGCTACCCCCCATCAGCTGCACCAGATTCCAGGAGATGTGGAGTCCCAGTCCGGTTCCACCAAAGCGGCCCGAAATGGAGCGGTCCGCCTGTTCAAACGGTTTGAAGATGCGCTGTTGTGTCTCCTCATCCATGCCGATACCGGAGTCTTCCACAGCGAAAGAAAGCTGCTGTGCAACAGGATCTGTCGCCACCCTCAGACGAACACTCCCCTGACTGGTGAACTTGATTGCATTGGAGAGCAGGTTGATCAAAACCTGGCTCAAGCGCCGCCCATCCCCAATCAGTGCACGCCCAAAGGGGTGTTCCATCTCGATCTCAAACGCAACTCCCGCGTCAGATGCACGACTGGAGAAGATCATTCTCAACTCTTCAATCATCGAGCGTGGATCGAACTCTACCTCATCGATCTCGAACAGGCCCGCCTCAATCTTCGAACTATCAAGCACATCATTGATCAGATAGAGCAGACTCTTTCCCGAAACTTCCATCGAGTTGAGCAACATATTCTGCATCTGGTCAAGATCACTGCCGTGCATCAACTCACAGTTACCCAGCAGAGAGGTCAGCGGTGTACGCAACTCATGGCTCATCGAGGCCAGGAATTCATCCTTGGCCTTGTTGGCCCGCTCTGCTACTCTGGCCGCCTCAGCCATTGCCCGCTCAGCCTCAATCAGACGCTGCTCACGCTCCCAGTCATTGGCAAGCAGCAGTGTCATCTGTATCAGCTCATTGCGGTCAAATGGCTTCTGCAGATAGGCGAAGTTGACCCCGATCTCCTCTCGCAGCTGCTCCAGCGTGTAATCCATATAGGCGGTGATCAGAATGATTCGAACCTGCTGATCGACCCTGCGAATGTTGCGCGCAGTCTCCATGCCATCCCAGCCACCGGGCATTCTCATATCGAGTAGAATAACTCCATACTGCTCCTGGTGCGCCAGCTTGAACCCCTGTTCACCACTGGTGACTGTGGTCAGCTCAAGCTGAATCGGAAATGGATGGTCTGCTTTGCTCTCACTCTCCTCTGATAACAGAAGTGCCAGCTCATCCAGCTCATCCCTCTTGTTACTTTTTCGTTGCCCAAACAGCACCTGATAAGAGTCCAGCACACTAGGATCGTCATCAATCGCAAGAATCCTGATCGCACACTCTTCCTGCCTCATTAAATACCCTCAATCTGTTCCAGCGGAATGCTCAGCGATATCCGGCTCCCTTCACCGTATCCATCGCTCTCCAGCACAAGCTCTCCTCCAAGCCCCTCAATAAAATTGGCGGTTGCGTGCAGTCCAAAACCGCTCCCCTTCTCTTTGGTGGTGTAGCCAAACTGCAGTACCTTGTCGAGCTGTTCACGGGTCAGACCAACCCCATTGTCCGTGACGCTGAGTTGTACTCTCTTGCCATCAGCATGAGAGGAGGTAGTAATGGTAATCTCTCCATCTACTCTCTCTTCTTGACCACTATTCAACTCGGTAATTGCCTCATAGCTGTTCTTCACCAGATTGTTGATCGCCTGCAGCAACTGGTTACGCGGTACCATCGGTGCAGGCAACCCCGGTTCAAACTGACGATGGATAACAACCCCGGAGCGTTTCAGTACGGAGTCCTGCATCACCAGTACGTCATCCACCACTGTTCGCAGATCACAGGGTACATTCTGTGATTCGGGACGGGCCGCCCCCTGCTGCACCTGAATAATCTCGGCGATGTGGTTGACACCAATCTTCATCGGCTTGAGCGCCTCACGCTCAATCTCATCCATTGCCGAACGGTAAACCTGATTGATACTGAGATCGAGAATTTTCTGCACCTTCTCCAGACGTGGATCTATAGCGGCCTCTCCCTGTAGCTGCTCATCATATAGTTCATCCACCAGTCCACTGGCAATCTTGATCGCCTGCTCCGCCTTCTGCAGCTGCTGCATGCCCTCCTCAACACGCCACAGTGAACCGGTCACGCCAGTCAACGCATTGCCGATGTTGTGCAGGATGGTGGCAGACATCTCAACCAGCCCCGACTGGAACGCTGCAAACTGCTCCTGCTCCTCTGCACGGCGCATCTGGGTAATATCTTCAAACATCCACAGCACCACCTCTTCATTGGAATCATCCTCTTCTGCAGTATCGATACCGAAACAGTGGACACGTAGCAGCTTGCCATTTTCAGCAAGCAGCTCCCGTCCGCAAGAGAATTCACCACACTCCATAACTTCCGAGACCGGCAACTCCAAGGTATCGAGCAATGACTCAAAGGCGTAGTTCTCCGAGGGGATGACGCCAAACAGATTCTCAAACCATTGGTTGGAGGTAATCACACGCCCTCCTCCGACCACCAACAGGCCGATCGGGATTGATGCAATCAAACGATCTACAAAGAGCTTCTCACGCTTGACCCGCTCCAGATCATGGATGCGCATCTGCATCTCATTCTCCTGAGCCAACACCTCCTGCTCGATACGGCGCTGCATCTGCTGTGCATTGATATAGCGCTTGAGTGAGGCGATGCGGCGCAAAAAAACATCGGTAGGATCATCCTTGTAGATCAGATCAATTGCACCTGCCCCCAGTGCCTGCTCCTCCACATCCTGCCTCTGGGAGAACATCACCATCAGGATGTCACTGGTCTCCTGTTTAGAGAGCAATTTTCGAATCAACTGATCTCCATGTCCATCCGGCAACATGTAGTCGATAATCATCAGTTGCGGGAGATGCTCTTTTGCCACCTCCGTTGCCGTTGCGATGCTATCTGCCTCCAGCAAGGCGTATCCCTGCTCACGCAACAGGCTACCGTAGACCGCACGAATGGTGGGAGAGTCATCCACCAGCAGAATCTGTACCGCACGCTCACTCTGCTCTCGCATCTCACTGCGCACCGAACCGATCATCTGCCGCTGGAATGTGAGGCCATCCACCAGTCGCCGCAGTGCTGCAACGCGCATCAGGAAGAGGTCGTGTGGATCATCCTTGCCGATCATCTCAACCGCACCCGCTGCGAGCGCCTTCTCCACCACATCGGGGAACTGCGAATGGACTGCCACAATGATATTGGCAGTTGCCGGATCCGCATGCAGCTCACGGGTCAGCTCATCCCCGTTCCCGTCCGGCATAAAGAAGTCGACAATGGCAATCGAAGGCAGATGTTGACGCGCCAGCTCCATCGCCTCGGTCTTGCCCGCGGCAACGATGACCTCATAGCCCTCATCTCTCAACAGTGCCGAGTAGATGGCACAGACTGTAGGGGAGTCATCAACAAAGAGCAGTTTCATAAGCTGATCTTGAGAACCTCATGTTGCGGGTTGAGCTGTTTCACCTTCTTCAAGTGCTCCTCCATTCTACCCTTTAACCCTTTATTGTTCATCACCAACGCGATAATCGCATTGGCATCAGCCTCATCGCTCGGAGTCAGGTAGACCCCGGCCACCATGCGTTTTCCCGAAATGGCCCCTTCCGCCTCCTCCAGCGCCTCCATCTCCTGCCCCGAGTCGATCAAGACCCGTGCCTTGCCCAGACGCGCCCAGCTCGCCCACAGCGGATGATGTTCGATGAGTTGATCATAGAGACGAATCGCCTCCTCAAACTGCTTGTTCCGGTAGGCTGCCTCTGCAGATCGACGCCGCTCTTCGGCTATGCTCTTTCTGTCGATTACAGCTTTTTTCGGGGTGCTCTCGTAATTGGATCTCTTATCCACCACCGGTACAAATTTCTGCTCTCTGTTCTGCTGTCGGGGCTGCAGGAGCGGAGCCCTGTCTACAGCCACAGATCGCCTCTCATGCGTGGCTTCGCGCCGCTGGCCATGCTTGAGGAAACAGCGCACCCCTTTCAGCGTCTCCCCCTCGAACACACCTTTGACATGAGGCACCTCTGTCGTATCGACAAAGAGTCTTCCCTGAGGGGCCAGCAACTGATCAAAGACCCCGATCACCTCTTCCCTGGTCTGCTGATCAAAGTAGATCAACATATTGTGGGAAAAAATGAGATGAAAACCGGGAACCAGCTTCGCCAATGACTCTGTCAGAATATTCAACCTTGAAAATTGCACAACTTGCTGCATGACAGAATGCACCTTGAATCCTCTCTCCCCCTTTTGAAAGTGGCGGGCAACAAAACCGGCAGGCACCTGCCGCAGAGAGTATTGCTGAAATTCTCCCCGCTTCGCCTGCTGAATGGAGGAGGCTGCAATATCACAGCCTGCGATTTCCACACGATCCGGGCTGATTCCGCAATCCTGCAGCAGCATGGCAAAGGAGTAGGGCTCCTCTCCCTGAGCACAGGGTGCCGAAAGTACGCGAGGTCGTATCCCCTGATGCAGCAGTGGTTGGATCACCTCGGTAATCGCCACCTCCATATGTCGCCGGTGGCGTAGAAAGAAGGACTCATGGGTGGTGATCGCATCAATAAAAGGTTGAGGATCAATCAACCCGTTGATCAACTGTGCAGCATATCCATCCTGACTCTCACCACACTCAGATGCCAGTACCTTCAGTGCCAGCAGCAGCGGATCCTGATTGACCCGTGTGATATAGAGCCCGGTCTGCTGCTGCACCCATCGGAACAGGGGTTTCCGGATCGAGAATTCAGCCAGCATAGTTCTCTCTCTTGCCCAGATAGTGCTCATTGATCTTGTGTGCCAGCTCTATCGGAGGATACCCGACACTGCCCCCCATCGCCTGCTGGGCAGCACGCGGCATGGAGTCGACGACTGCGCTGTCTAGAGACTGAGCCAACCCCTTGCCGTTGACTGCCTGAATCGCCGCCAATCCTGCAGCACCATCATGCCCCATACCGGTCAACACCACCCCACATGCCCCCTTCCCCAAATGCTGGGCCATACTGAAGAAGAGCTGATTGATATTGGGAAGATAGACCTGATCCGGCTTGGGTGAGGTGAGCATCAGACGGCCTGCTGCAGAGACCTCCAGATTGATATCACCGCCCGGTGCCACATAGACTCCCCCTGCCTCCGGCTGCATGCGGTTGCGTGCTGTGATGACGCGCAGCCCGGTCTGCTCCGTCAACCAGCTCACAAAGCCCCCGGTAAATTCAGCATCGATATGCTGACAGACCAATATGGGCACCGGAAATGGACGATACAGGTGAGAGAGCAGCATCGCCAGTGTGGTCGGACCACCGGTTGAGCAGCCGATCGCAAGCATCCTCTTGTCCAGCCTCGATACACTCTCACGTTCCGGCTGTATGGTCTGCTGCTCTCTGCTCTCGCTCTTGCTACTGTCAGTCACCCGATGCTGATGGCTCGCAGCCACCTTATCATCACTGATCCGTAACACAGTACGAATCTTGCGCAACATCTCCGCCCCTGCAACCGAGAGCTGACTCGGTGTCACCTCGGTACCCGGTGCATAGGAGAGACTGGGAGAACGCACATAGTCCAGCGCCCCTGACTGCAACGCATCAAAGATGTACTTCATATTGCGGTTGATGGTCGCAGTGGTGATCAATACCCGTGTCTTGGCACGGGCACGAATGATGCGCTGAGTCGCCTCGACCCCACCCATCTTCGGCATATGGATATCCATCAGTACCAGATCCGGCAGATACTGGGAAACCTTGGAGACCGCCTCTACCCCATTGGCTGCAGTGGCAACCACTCTGAGATTATCCTCTGTCTCGACAATCGCCTTGATGACAGCCGTCAATACCGGCGAGTCATTGACAATCAGAATTTTCATCAACTGTCAGACTCCTACAAAAGCAAAACAGCTTTTCTCTGTGCCTCTATGGATTACGCTGTTATCCCAGCACTTTTTCTGCAGCCTTGCGATACCACTCCGCAGCCGCTTCACAATCCTTCTCCACCCCTTTGCCCTCGGAGTAGAGTTGTCCCAGCATGTACTGGGCCTTGCCATTGCCCTGTTCTGCCGCCTTGCGGTACCAGGCCATCGCCTCGGCATCACTCTGATCCACCCCTTTCCCCTCCTGATAGAGATAGCCCAGACTGTATTGGGCATTGGCATGCCCCTGCTCCGCAGCACTCTGATAGAGACTGAATGCTTCGACACAGACCCCGCGCCCCGCCAAATAGAGGCAGGCCAGATTGTGCTGAGCACCGGAGTCTCCCTGCTCTGCTGCCCTGCGATACCAGGCCGCTGCCAGATTGTCATCCTGCGTTACGCCCTGCCCGAATTCATAGTGCACACCAAGGTTGTACTGCGCGCGCGCATCTCCTTGCTCTGCCAACGGCTGGATCAAGGTCAACGCCTTCTGATACTCTCCATCCTTATAGTATGACTTGTACTTCTGCAGCGTCCCTTCTGACTCTTTCTTGATTATCTTGCTCATACCGCAACCCCGATCAATTCCCGAATTCGATCCATCATCTCTCCGGAATCGAATGCAGCTTTGGTAACATAATGGTTGGCACCCACATCCATCGCCTGTGCCCGATCCTGCTCGCGATCCTTGTAGGAGACCACGATGATCGGTATGGAGGCGTACTTGTCGGTTGCACGAATCTTGGTAATCATCTCGATGCCATTCATTCTCGGCATATCGATATCGGAGATGATCAGGTCAAAGTTGTCGGCACGCAGTTTATTGAAACCATCCACCCCGTTCACTGCGGTGGTAACGCTGTAGCCCGCCTGCTCCAGCATGTGACGTTCGACCTCACGTACGGTGGCAGAGTCTTCGACAACCAGGATATTTCCAGTCGCATCCCCCTCTTCCATCTGCTCCACATCACGTTCGACTTGATGACCGGTTCCCAGATGATCTCCACGCGCAATACCGACTCCATGATTATCCTGCATCGACTGCTGTAGATCACCCAGATCAACAATCAGGGCAACACCACCATCACGCAGCAGAGTGACCCCCTGCATATCACGCAGTTTGCCAAGACGACTGTCCAGGGTACGTACCACTACATCCTGCTCATCCAGCACCTCTTCCACCAGCAGTGCCTGGCGCTCATTGCCCCGCCCAAGCACCAGCAGATGTTTCTGCTCAATCTGTTCATGAATCGGTTTCAGTCGCATCATTACGCTGAAGTCATGCAGTGGCAGGGTGGCATCATCGATGCGTACCGAGTCACGCCCCTCGACCTGGCGCAAATCACCCTTGGTGACACGGCGTACTTCACCCACTTCATTCAGCGGGAAGGCGTAGACCTGACGTCCAAAGTAGGGAGAGTTTCCACCAGCAACCATCAAACAGCGGGTCAGCGACAGGGTCAACGGCAGCTCCACCACAAACCGTGTGCCAACACCACTCTCCGGCAGCTCCAGTGAGACCATGCCCCCTACCTTCTCCACCTCGACCTTGACAATATCGAGACCGAAGCCACGCCCGGAGGTGGCACTCACCTGCTTGGCAGTACTGAAACCGGGGAGGAAGAGGAACTGCTCCTGCTCCTGCAGTGTCATCGCCTGCCACAGCTCTTCGGTGGTATCACCACGATCAATCACCTTGCGACCAATCTGCTCCATATTGATACCGCGACCATCGTCCTCCAGTGTGATTCTAATCTGTCCACCCAGCTGAACCGCACTCAAACTCAGTTTACCCTGTTCCCCCTTGCCCGCATCACGACGCTCAGCAGGGGTTTCCAGACCATGATCCAGTGCATTACGCAACAGATGGATCATTGGTGCACGCACCGCCTCCAGCACCGCACGGTCAATGCGGGTCAGTTCTCCGCTAATCTCGATACGGCACTGCTTGCCGAGCTCCTGGGCCAGATCACGCACCACACGCGGGTAGTTGGAGAAGAGGTTGGAGAGCGGAACCAGACGGGCGCGGGTCACCTCATCACGCAGGTTCTCCCCCAGAAATTGCAGCCTTGACTCGGCCAGATCCAGCGTCTCGATCGACTCGCTGTGTTCACCCAGAATCGCACGAATCTTGCGCTGCAGCTCACTCATCCGATCCATTGGGGGTTCCATCCCCGCTTGCTGCAGCTTCTCCATCATCTGCCCGAGGAAGAGCCCCAGCTCACGCTGTATTGTCCCCAAGCGCTGACCGGCACCACGCATCATCTGACGCTGATCCTGCAACGCATCAATCGCGACCGTAAACTCACCAGAGATGGTTAGTAGTGAATCAGTCAACTGCTCATAATCGCCTGCCGATTGACCACTGTTCTGGGCCGGACGCGTTGCTGATCCCTGCAACTCCTGTTGCACTGGCGGCTGCGATTCGGTTGCAGCTGCATCCAGCGTTGCCTCTTCAGGCGTTTCAACGCTCTCTTCGGCAACAGCACTCTCTTCAGAGACAGTATCCACTGCAACTGGCTGATCCGCCACCGAGTTGTTTGAAGGCAGCCCCAACTCCCCACCCTTGAGGTAATTTTGAACTGCGCTACGCAACCCTTCATGGCCAGAGAACGGGGTGCCATCGACACGCGACTGCAGCAGCCCTTCGACCAGATCGAGTGCATGCAGGGTCAGATTGGTGAGATCCGGCATCCGCACCTCGCCCTCACCATCCATCAAGGCGTGGTAGATATCCTCGATCTGGTGGGCCACCTCTTTAATTTCATCAAACTGGATGGCACGTGCTGCACCCTTGATGGTGTGGAACTCGCGCATCAGTGATTCGAGCAGCTCGGTCAGCTCTTCACCTGCCCCTGCCGCACGCTCCAGCTCCAGTGCCAGATCACTGGCACTGCGCAACTGCCCCTCTACCTGAGAACGGAAAATTGCAAGAAAATCGATCTCGGCCATCTCTACTCAACTCCTTGCTGCTGTAGCAGTCTACG
>CAYQFH010000012.1:0-34914 GCA_964416755.1 uncultured Piscirickettsiaceae bacterium
AGGCCTTGGTACCGGAGCGGGCGATGGTACCGATATTCTCCATCACCTCCTGGCGGTTCATGCCGATGCCGTTGTCCTCGATCGTAAGTGTCTTCGCCTCCTTGTCGGCAGTGATCTCCACCTTCAGCTCGGGATCATCCTCAAACAGTGCATCATCCGACAGCCCCTCAAAACGGAGCTTGTCACAGGCATCGGCACCGTTGGATACCAGTTCACGCAGGAAGATCTCCTTGTTACTGTAAAGTGAGTTGATCACCAGATTCAGCAGCTGCTTTACCTCTGCCTGGAATCCCATGGTCTCCTTATGCGCTTCGGTCGACATTCCCTTACCTCTCTTGTTTCTGTTTTTTCAAAAAGTTAATAACCGGCAAATTCTTCATCACTTCAGCATCTGATGCAATTCCAGAATAGTTCCGCTGCTTAATGGGGACAACTCAGCTACTTTTCAAGAGAAAAATTGCTAAAACTGATACCCTTGTTCCAGACAGTAGCGGAGCCAGTGATTGAGAAAAAGATTGAGGCGCCAGCGCACATCCAGATTCTCCTCACCATCCTTGACCAGCGAAAGAAAAGAGCGCAACGACTCCCCCCGGCTCATTGACATCACCTCACATTGATCACTGTCATAATAGAGGCGAATCTTGGCTGATGGTTCCTCTTCCTGCCCCGTCGGTCCAACAAATCGGTGCGTCAGAATCAGTGTCGTGGTGTAGGGGCTCTGCTCCTCAATTTTCAGAATCAGTGGCAACGGTTGCAGGATCTGCTGCTCATCCCCTGCCGCAATAATACGAATCTCCGGAATCAACCGAAATAGCAGTGAGCTGTTCTCCTCATAGAGCCCCATCAGCGAGGAGAGGTTGTGGCGCGTCAGCTTGCGAAGAAACTGTGGCCGCTCCCTGCGCTGCTGCGGACGTTGATTTTCCCGAATAATCTGCATCCGGCTATTCTATCAGTCAGCGTGTCTCGCTTCACTCCCGTTATGACCACGCTCTCTGCAGACGTTCACGATTCATCACCAACCACTGTACCGCCAATAGCGGTGATGCCGAGTTGATCTCCCCCCGCTGCCACATGCCGGTCAACTCATCAAAGGGGATGACATGCACCAGAATATCCTCCCCTTCATGTTCCAATCCATGTACTCCACCTGCCTGAGAAGCATCCACCTCACCACAGAAGAGTACGACCGTCTCCGTAGTACCGCCCGGACTAACCCAGTAACGGGCGATAAACTCCATACGACCAATGGTGCAACCTGCCTCTTCTACTGCCTCACGACGCGCTACCGCCTCATCACTCTCCCCCTCCTCGACCATTCCAGCCACAATCTCGGTAAACCAGGGGTGATCCGGGTGATTCAGCGCACCGATACGGAATTGCTCCACCATCACCACAGCATCCATTCCGGGATCATAGAGCAGCACTGCCACTGCATGACCGCGCTCAAACAGCTCACGGGAGAGTGGTTCAGTCATTCCCCCCTCGAACAGAGTATGCTGCAGCCGGTACTTCTCCATCTGGAAGAAGCCATCATAGACAATCTGCTTGTCGAGAATCTTGTACTGCTTCTCCACAATCTAATCTCCTTTGGTTATACTGGCCCGCCTCTCCCCGTGGCACAACTGGATAGCGCGTGCCCCTCCTAAGGGCAAGGTTACAGGTTCGACCCCTGTCGGGGAGGCCAATTCACTCCCGAATGAGAACCATGGAATCGTCAGAGTAACTGTTTCAGTTGATGCTCAGCCGATGCAAAATCGAATTGATCTACTGCAGTTGAGAGTTGATCGAAAACATCCTCTCCAAATTGGTTGGAGATTGCAGATTTCAACTCCTGCAGTAGTGTCTGCGCCATAAAATCGCGCGCCTGCAGTAATTCCCTCAACTCCAGAAGCCTCTCCCGGCTAAACGCCTCTCCCACATGAAAATCAGAATGCTTGTCAAGGTCACTCACCTTGATATCGAGTAATTGCTGAGTCGAATCTTGCACTTCACTCAGTGCCTGCTCCAATGCTGCAATCTGTATCCTCTCGATCTGTTGCCCTCCAAGCATCTGCCGTTCAAATTGAAGGCACAACTCAGACAAGGCATTTGCAGAAATGTTGGCCGCACTCCCTTTCAAGGCGTGTATCAGCCGACGGCTCTCCTCCAGATCTTCCGAGTCACTCACTGACTGCAGTTGAGAGATAAACGTCCTGTTATCCTCAAGAAAGCACTCCAGTACCTTCTGGTAGATATCCCGATTATTCAACAACCGGCCAACCCCCTCTGCCACATCCAGCCCCGGTAGTTTCTCTGGCCACACCATTGTATAGGTCACACAGTCCAGGAGGAGAGAGGTTGAGTTACACCTTCACACAGACATCCGCAATCGCTTTCTTGAAGATCGCCTTGTGCACATCACCCAAACTCATCATGCCGATCAGCTTGTCACCATCCACCACAGGGATACGGCGAAAGCGGTGACGTACCATCAATGAAGTCGCCTTCAAAATCGGCATATCTTCAGTAACGCCTATCACTCCGGTAGTCATCAACTCACTCACCTTGAGATTAACCACTTGAGAGTAGTTACCCTCCATATCTTCGAAGTCAAAGGTCCCCCCCTGCGTCATTGCCTCCTCCAATGAGGGAAAGAGGTGGTGCAGGACATCCTTCTCTGCAATGAATCCAACCAACCTGTCATCCTCCAACACTGGCAGACCGCTGACACGATAGAGCGTCATTGCCGAGACCACTTCACGCATCGGCGTCTCTGGAGTCACAGAACGTACATGGCGACTCATGATATCTTTAACTAGCATTTTTCATACTCCTCTGATCGTGCCAAATCAGCACTCAAATCTGTTTTACTGTTCACTGTCTGCTGCTACAGTCTGGTTACGAATTGCGTCATTATGCTCTTTGAATCCGGCCCGAACCGCCTCAGCCAACTCTTTCTGCTCCTCCAGTTTACCCCGTTCCAACGCAAAGGCAACTGCTACCTCAATAATGAAGAGGTGGTCGATGGTAAGACGAGATTGATCGCCTGCCCCCTCCGTTTTTTCAGAGAGCGCGCTCTCACGATCCTCCTGTGCATAGACCTCCAGCAGTTCATTCAACAGATCGTACACTTCACCAATCTTACGGAATTCGGAGGCGTGATATGCCCCCTCCAGACTTGCCATACCAATCAACCGCAGTGCAGCAACAAAGTACTCATCTGGTATAACCGGAATATTGGCCTGCTCCTGCGCCATGATCAGAAGACTCGCGGTTCATTCCCGCGCTGCTCATCCGGCTGGAACCAGTCGAGCTTGTCATGCAGCGTGACCACGCTGCCAATGATGGTCAGCGTAGGTGGCTTGATCTCGGAATCCTTGACGATTTGCGGCAAGGTCTCCAGAGTACCGATGTACTCCTCCTGATCCGGAGTAGTCCCCTTCTGCACCAACGCCGCCGGGGTCTGCGGATCCATCCCGTGCTCCATCAACTTTTTCGTAATGGTCTCGATCCCCTTCAACCCCATGTAGAAGACGATCGTCTGCCCCGGCTGCGCCAGCGCATGCCAATTGAGGTTGGAGGTACCATCCTTGAGATGACCAGTGGCAAAGGTGACCGACTGTGCATGATCCCGGTGGGTCAGTGGGATACCGGCATAGGAGGAGATTCCGGAGGCAGCTGTGATGCCGGGCACCACCTGAAACGGAATCTGGCTCTCGGCTAATAGCTCAATTTCTTCGCCACCACGACCGAAAATAAAGGGATCACCTCCCTTGAGGCGGCAAACCCGCTTACCCTCCCTGGCCAAATCAACCAAGAGTTGATTAATCTGATCCTGCGGCACCGAGTGGTTGTCCCGCTCCTTGCCCACATACATTCGATCCGCATCACGTCGCGTCAGATCCAGTACCGCCGGAGAGATCAGCCGATCATAGACCACCACATCAGCCTGCTGCATCAGGCGCAAGGCGCGAAAGGTGAGCAGATCAGGATCACCGGGACCACCACCAATCAGGTAGACCTCACCACTATTAAGGTGCTCCCCGCCATCGGGACGACAGCAAGTCTCCACCATCTTGTCGAGTGACTGCTCCGCCTCATCCAGCCGACCAGAAAAGATCATCTCTGCAATCGGTCCCTGAAACGCCTTCTCCCAGAAAAGTCGACGGTTCTTCGGTTCAATCTTCTCCTTTACCTTATCCCGAAACTGCGCCGCCAGCGTAGCGAACTGCCCGTAGGCCGCAGGAATCATCGATTCCAGACGGGAACGGATCAAACGGGCCAACACGGGAGATGCACCACCGGTCGAAACCGCCGCAACAACCGGGGAACGATCAATAATCGATGGAGTGATAAAGTTGCACAACTCCGGGGTATCGACCACGTTGACCGGGATGTCCCGCTCCTTGGCCAGATCGGAAACCGCCTTATTGACTGCAGTATCGTTGGTCGCAGCATAGACCAGAGCAGGATGTTGAATATGGCTTGCATCAAATTCCGCCTCAATCCAGTTCACCTGCCCCTGCTGCTGCATCTCCTGCATGGTACTCCCCAACTCCGGGGCCACCACATCAACCTCTGCACCAGCCCGCAGCAACATCTGCACCTTGCGTGCCGCCACCTCGCCCCCACCCACAATCAGGCAGACACGATCCCGCACATCCATGAAAATCGGCAAAAAATCCATACTATTATTCTCTTATCCAGGAAGACAAATCTTTTCCAAACCACCCATATAGCTACGCAGCACTTCAGGCACCACAATCGAGCCATCCGCCTGCTGATAATTCTCCATTACCGCCACCAGCGTGCGCCCAACTGCAAGCCCGGAACCATTCAGGGTATGCAGCAGTTCCGGTTTTCCAGTCTCCGGATTGCGCCAGCGCGCCTGCATCCTTCTTGCCTGGAAATCCTCAAAATTACTACAGGAGGAGATCTCACGATAGGCACTCTGCCCCGGCAGCCACACCTCCAGATCGTAGGTCTTGGCGGCGGAGAAGCCGATATCCCCGGTACAGAGCGCCACTACTCGGTAGGGCAACTCCAACTTCTGCAGCATGGTCTCGGCATTGGCAGTCAGCTCCTCCAGTGCATCATGGGACGCCTCGGGCTTCACCAGTTGTACCAACTCCACCTTCTCGAACTGATGCTGACGGATCATGCCACGGGTATCACGACCATAAGAGCCCGCCTCACTGCGAAAACAGGGGGTATGGGCAACAAACTTGCGCGGCAGATCTTCCCCCTTCTGAATCTCATTACGGGCAATATTGGTGACCGGAACCTCTGCGGTCGGGATCAGATAGTAGTCCCTCGCCTGCTCCTCCTCGGGAATGCCAGCAGTACCCAGTGCAAACAGATCCTCCTTGAACTTGGGCAACTGTCCGGTACCACGCAGACTATCGGAATTGACCACATAGGGGACATAGAGCTCGGTATAGCCATGTTCCGAAGTATGGGTATCCAGCATCAACTGGGTCAGGGCACGATGCAGACGGGCAATTTCCCCTTGCATCACCACAAAGCGGGAGCCAGTAATCTTGGACGCCAACTCAAAATCCATTCCGTTGAGATCAACACCGAGATCGACATGATCTTTCGCTTCAAAATCGAATTGAGTCGGTTCACCCCAACGACGGATCTCGACATTCTCCTCTTCACCCTTGCCATCCGGGGTAGAGTCATGCGGAATATTGGGCACACCCATCATCAACTCGCCCATCTCGGTCTGAATCTGGTGCAGCTCTTCTTGCGCCCGCTCCAAACCCTGCTTGATCTGTGTCACCTCAGCCAGCAGCGGCTGAATATCTTCTCCCTTGGCCTTGGCCTGCCCAATCCCCTTGGACTTGCTGTTGCGCTGGCTCTGCAGCTCCTCGGTACGCACTTGCGTCTCCTTGCGACGCGCTTCCAGCGCAGCCATCTGCTCGCTATCCAGGGTAAATCCGCGGCGCGCCAGTCCAGCCACCACACCATCCAGATCTTCTCGTACTCGTTTCGGGTCTAACATTGTTCTCTTCTGCTTTCTAACTTCGTATTATCTGTTTTGCCTCCCAGCTCACGATATGAGCTGGATCAACTGTTTTCACAAGATCTTGCAACACCTGCTCGACCCGCTACGGCGTGTCTAAGAACGCCATCACCACTACACGCTCCCCCACACGGTTCTGGCCAACACCACCCCACCCCATGTCGCTGCCACACAGAGCACCACACTGCCAACCATATTGAGCAGCGCCCGCAACAACTCTCCCCCCTCAATCAAATTCAGGGTCTCCATAGAGAAGGTCGAGAAGGTGGTAAAGGCCCCCAAAAAACCGATCAACAGAAAAGCGCGCCACTGCCCCCCCAGCGCCAACCGTTCGGTCAGCAGCACAAAGAGCAGCCCCATCAACAGAGAGCCCACCACATTGACCGACAGAGTTCCCCACGGAAACCCACGCCCCAGCCAACTGTAGACTCCACTGGAGACCAGATAACGCATCACGGCACCAGCGGCACCTCCAGCAGCGATCGCAATTAATTGCATAGCGGCGGATTATACCTGTTGAGAAAAGTGTTCATCAGATCTTCCAGATACGTATTTCTACGTATTGCTGACCGTTTTTCTCAGCGCTATGATTAACTGCGAACGGGGCGGTTCGTATGAACACCTGCACTTGTTAGCGAGCCGCCCTAGTTCACTAAAGATACAGCGTCTACAACACCCCCTCACAATGCCCGGCAATCTCGCTGAAAGTGCACACTATTTTTCAGAAAATGTCGACAAATAGTCGCTATATCCCTCCTGCTCCATCTCACTCAGCGAAACAAAACGGAGTGAAGCTGAGTTGATGCAATAACGCAATCCAGTCGAAGGCGGCCCATCCGGAAAGACATGCCCCAGATGGGAGTCGGCATTACGGCTGCGCACCTCGGTGCGTACCGAAAAAAGTTTGCGATCCACCTTTTCTGTCAACACATCTCCTGCGATCGGTTGAGAAAAACTGGGCCATCCGGTGCCGGAATCATACTTGTCTCGCGAACTGAAGAGCGGCTCACCGGAGACGATATCGACATAGATCCCTTCCGCCTTGTTATCCCAATAGGGGTTATCAAAAGCTCGCTCGGTCCCCTCTTGCTGAGTCACCTCGTACTGCAGCGGAGTGAGACGCTGCCTCAACTCCACATCAGTGGGTTTACGGTAGTTCGATTTATCCTCCTCTCCCCACATCTGCTTGATGTATTGATCGCGCCCTGAACCGGAACGGTAGCGTTTATAGTGCAGAGGATTAACCTTGTAGTAGTCCTGATGATACTCCTCTGCAGCGTAGAACAGTTTGGCAGGAAGAATGGCGGTGACAATCGGAGCACTGAAGCGGCCCGATTCAGACAGTTTCTGTTTGGATCTCCCGGCAGCCTCCTGCTGTTCTGCATTCAAATAGAAGATTGCCGAGCGATACTGGCTACCCCGGTCCACAAAAGAGCCGCCATCATCGGTAGGATCAATCTGTCGCCAAAAGACCTCCAGCAGTTGCTGATAACTGACAACTGATGGGTCATGGGTCACCTCGATCGCCTCAAGGTGTCCTGTCGTCCCACTGATCACCTGCTGATAGGTGGGATTTTCCACCTCACCACCGGTATACCCGGAAACCACATCAGCCACACCATCCAACTGCTCAAAGGGGGGCTCCATGCACCAGAAACAGCCCCCCGCAAAGATTGCCTTCGCCAGCTGTGAAGACTCATGTTGTTGATTCATCGTTGTACGCTCCTTGGTAACAGGCTCATGACCAGTGAAGACCCCCAGCAGAAATGCCAAGAGCAGTATAAAAATCATGACAATAGTCAGTTTATCGCCCACCACCTCATCATACACCGAACAGTAAGACATAGAAGACAAAACAGACCAGACTTTGCACCATTTACCACTACAGCAAGCACCGTAACTCCACCAGATCGGATAAAATAGTGGATATGGACAGCAGTGCCACACAACAGGTTCGCTTTGTTGAAGTCGATGATGATCAGCATGGGCAGCGAATCGATAACTTTCTGATCACCCAGCTCAAAGGGGTTCCCAAAAGCCGCATCTATCGCATCCTGCGCAAGGGGGAGGTACGAGTCAATAAAAAACGGATCAAGCCCACTTATCGACTGCAGCGGGGTGATCAGATACGGATTCCTCCCATCCGCCTGTCTGCTGCCACCAGCCCCCCTCAACGCAACAGCGTTATCTGGTTGGAGCAAGCAATCCTCCATGAAGACGAGCTTGTTCTTGTACTCAACAAACCGGCAGGCATTGCGGTGCATGGAGGAAGTGGTATCCACTATGGGGTGATTGAAGCGCTACGCGCACTACGAGAAGAGGCGAGTCGCTACGAACTGGTGCATCGCCTCGATCGTGCCACCTCCGGATTACTGCTAATTGCTAAGCGACGCAGTGCACTGCGCTTTCTCCACGAGGCGATGCGTTCACACCAGATCGAAAAACAGTATCTTGCCCTGCTACAGGGCAAGATGCGCAAGAGCAAGACGGTACTTGCCCCACTGAAGAAGCAGATGTTGCGCTCTGGAGAACGACTGGTACAGGTCGATCCTGAAGGGAAGAGCGCCGAGAGCCACTTTCGCCCACAACTTGCCTGCAGCAGTGCCACGCTGGCAGAGGTGGAGATTATCACCGGGCGCACCCACCAGATCCGCGTCCATGGTGCACACATCAACCACCCACTGGCTGGCGATGCGCGCTATGGCGACGAGCAGTTCAACCGCCAGATGAAACAGTTGGGGCTCAACCGTCTCTTTCTCCATGCTCACCGCATCTCCTTTCCCCACCCCGGTGATGAGACCACCGTTCGGCTGGAGGCTCCACTACCCAATGAACTGCAACAGGTTTTACAACAGCTTGAAGCCAACGAACCATGTCGCACTTTCTGACACAGCCGACTGAACTGATCATCTTCGACTGGGACGGTACCTTGATGGACTCGGAGCAGGCCATCGTCAGCTGTATGCAGGGCGCAATCCAGGACATGGCAGTGGCACCACGCAGTGACCGGGAGATCAGCAATATCATTGGACTAGGGCTGTTGGAAGCGGTCTCATCACTCTATCCCGGTACCGATGAAACTTTTGCACAGGAGATGGCAGATCACTACCGCAACCACTGGTTCCAGATTGAACACGGACGCGATGATCTCTTTCCCGGTGTAACCACACTACTGGAGCAGCTTCATGACGATGGGATACAGATTGCTGTTGCTACCGGAAAGAGTCGCCGCGGTCTGGACCTGGTACTACAGGAGACCGATCTGGAGTCAATCTTTCACACTACCCGCTGTGCTGATGAGACTCGATCCAAACCACACCCACAGATGCTGCACGAGATCCTCGAAGAACTATCCGTTCCCCCGTCTGCCACCGTGATGGTTGGAGATACTGTCTACGATCTGGAGATGGCAACACGTGCAGAGATGGCCTCCATTGCAGTCTGCTACGGCGTGCATAGTGCAGAGCGGCTGCAGCAACACCAGCCACTGGCCTGCATCGAGCAGATCAAAACAATCAGGGAAATTGTGCCCCTTCCCGCTCCAGCATCCTGACCAGACGAATCAGCGGCAGCCCCATCAACGCACTGGGGTCATCTCCACTAAGGCGTTCAAACAGGGTAATACCCAACCCTTCCGACTTGAAGCTGCCCGCACAGTTGTAAGGCTCTTCTGCACGCAGATAGCGGGTGATACGCGCCTCATCCAACTCCCGGAAATGGACTGCAAAAGGGACCACTTCGGTCTGCTGTTGCCCCGTCTGACTGTTGAGCAAGGTTAACCCGGTATAGAACTGCACCATCTTGCCGGAGGCCATCGACAACTGCTCCACCGCCTTTTCAAAGCCACCCGGCTTCCCGAGAACCCTGCCTCCATTGACTGCAACCTGATCGGAGCCGATCACGAGGTGTTGCGGATAACTTTTAGCTACCTCTGTCGCCTTGCCGATTGCAAGCCGCTCCACCAGCTGCTGCGGAGTCTCCTCAGACAGTGCAGTCTCATCGATATCAGGAGAGTGGATTTCAAATGGCAACTGTAGACGCCCCAGCAGCTCTTTTCGAAACGGGGAGCTGGACCCCAGAACAAGCGGTAATGGAAGATGCATTTTTAGATTACACTATGATGGCTTTATCTCCTTTAATAGTACCATTTACAAGGTTATGTCCGAACACTTTCCCGACCAGATCTCCCCCCTCCAGTTTGCACGCAACGGAAAATCTCTGCATCACCAATTTGAGATCCGTCAGTTTGAACGTGCCTGTTCCATGCTGATCAGTGACTGTGGTGAGCTCACGCTTCAGCTCGACTTCAGCTATGATGAGTCTGACATACCCCTGCTCACCGGCAATCTGGAGGCGGTGATTCAACTGGGGTGCCAGCGCTGTATGGAGCCAATGGACATCACCATCGAAAGTCGATTCACCATGGCACTGATCGAAGATGAATCACAAGAGGAGCAACTTCCCGAGCAGTATGAACCACTCCTGGTCGATGAGAAAAGCTTTTCCCTCTTCCGCTTTGTTGAGGATGAGCTGATTCTGGCGATTCCTGTTGTAGCCAGCCATGCAGCAGACCAGTGCAGCGCCACACAGTTTCTTCAAGACTCGACGGAATTGGAGATCGATTCTGCCAAAGAGAATCCATTTCAGATACTCGAACAGCTGAAACATTAACCAATCTAAACAACCTTCTATAACTTTTCATCAATTGCTTATATTGAGATAATTGTGCATGATTCTCGCCTCTATTAACGCTATTGAGGGGATGGCCTCCGTTGGCTATGGCATTTCAGAATCATTGGGAAAAGAGAGGGGTCTACCGCAAGTATGATGGTGCAATCAGTGGGCACGATCTGCGGCTGGCAGTCCGCGAAGTGGAGGGAGATGCCCGCTTTGACGAGATCCGCTATGTCATCAACGACTTTTCAACGGTAACCGAACAATCCATCAACAAACAGGATATCGAGGAGATTGCAGCACTGGATTATGCGGCCGCCTTCTCCAATCCCTACATCCGCCTCGCTATTGTGACTGACGATCCCTCCATTCAGGCTCTGGCAGAGCTCTATGTAGAAAGAAATGACAGCCCCTATCCCGCTCAAATTTTTAGCGAGCTGGATTCCGCAAGAGCCTGGTGTTACAAGAATCTGCCGGCAACTGCCCGGTAATCAGGCTGAGACTGAACCCCACCGCCCACTTCCACCAGTGGCACATCATCCATTCCCTGCTCCTGCAGATTAGCTTCACAAGAGGCAGAACCACTGAGCCAGAACGCCGCACTCTTCTCCAGAAATTCTGCAACTGGCAGATAGTGGGTGCCATCACAAGAGAAATTAAGTTCTACCATACCGGTCACCAGATTGAGCGAACCGCTACGCAGATAGATATTCTCATCAGCAAGGCGCAGCGATTTGAACAGCTCGAAGACCGGAAGAATCTGCTCCGCTGATACCGTAGAGAGCGCGCTCATCGGCTGTCGATTGGGGGTATTGGATTGAAGCAGCTGATCCAGTGTAAAGATGGAGTCGTGATACGGGTTATCGACAAAACGTACCGTTGCCGTAGAGCGCGAATAACGCAACTGCACATAGAATGCTCCATGGTGCAGCAGCATCCAGGCAGCATGACGGTTGGCTATATCGATCTGCTCCTCCATCGGGGTGATGGCGCGGGTCTGAGCAAACAGCTGCTGACGAATGGACGGGTCTCCTTTCACCTGAGTATGCGCCTTGGGCACAAATTGGTTAAAGAGCTGTGCCTTCCCTCCTCCGTCAAAATCAATTGCAATGATTGCCACAAGCTCCTCCTCGATTCTCACCGCCTGCAGTGCCGTCATGCAGGGCAGATTGGTTTTGGTGCTGGTATAGGGGTGGGAGAGAAAAAAGTCACGATCATCACTCCACTCCAGAAAATAGGGACGTAGTGAGACATCCTTTCCCAGATCAGCCTCTTCACAGCCGGTATGGCTGATAGTCGGGGTCAGCATCACCCCTTGTGGAGAAAGCAGGTAGCAGAGTGCATACTGCGGAATCTGTCGCATCGACTCTTGTAATGTGGTCGTCAACTGCCTGGTTGAACACCCCTGCTCCAGCCACTCCAGAGCACATTGCTCAGCAATCGTCTTCAGTGGCGTTGAGATCCAGGAGCAGAACAGCCCCTGCTGATGCGCAATAGTATGGATAAACTGCATAGCTCAACCCTCCTCCGAGTCGACCATCT
Source organism: uncultured Piscirickettsiaceae bacterium (assembly GCA_964416755.1). GTDB lineage: Bacteria > Pseudomonadota > Gammaproteobacteria > Thiopontia. The sequence continues at coordinate 12,224 of CAYQFH010000012.1, forward strand.
GTATCGATCAAGCCACTACTCTATGCATTACACCCGCTGGAATAAATACGCATTAGTACGTATTTGGTTGTGAAAAAAACAACTGTTCACCGATAACCGTAACTGGCTACCAAACTGGCGATTTAATCATTCTTGAAAGCGGTCCAGATCGGGCTGTCACGAAAGGGATCATCTTCATCAAAATCATCCACACGGATCAAGCTCAACACCTCTTCATCTTCCAGCTCCATCAGAATCTTCGAGAGTTCACGTTTTGAAGTTCCCTGCTTGCAGAGACCATTTTCAACCAGACGGTGGTGCAGACTCTTGAGCGAGAACTCATCAATCTCTGCCAGCCAACCGGCCAGAAATGTTTTCAACTCTTCACTGGACATTATTTTCAGACACTCCTAAATCGTAACTATTCACCAATACCCATAACTGATTCAGATTATCTCTGAAATTTGTCAGATCAAGGCTGAAAATGTGAGTGTATACATATACATGACCATTTTCGAACGCCGATATGGCGGATTTCAGAGGTGGGCTGAACAGTTAACTGAATCATTTTTTTTGACACCTGCAGACTGGATAGCAGAAACCATGCCCACTCTTGTTAAGGTTTCTCCTAAATTGATCTCGCTCGCGGTAGATCTATCCAGGACAGGAACCACCTTATTCTCTCGCTTTCCGGTCCAGACCGCGCAGGTACTCCAGGCGCTCTCCAATCTTGATCTCCATCCCCCGATCTACCGGATGATAGTACTGTAACTCACCCAGCGCATCTGGAAAATAGGTCTCTCCTGCCGCATAGGCCTCCGGTTCATCATGCGCATAGCGATAGGTGTGACCATACCCCAACTCTTTCATCACCCGGGTCGGGGCATTGCGCAGATGGACGGGGACCTCTGCTGAGCCTCCAGCCTTCACATCGGCCAACACCCGGTTCCAGGCACTGTAGATGGCGTTACTCTTGGGGGCAACCGCCAGATAGCTGATCGCCTGGGCAATTGCCAGCTCACCCTCGGGGCTCCCCAAGCGCTCATAGGTTTCCCAGCCATTGAGGGCGATCTGCAATGCACGTGGATCGGCATTGCCGATATCTTCACTCGCCATTCGCACCACCCGTCGAGCCACATAGAGTGGATCGGCACCGCCATCAATCATACGGGCAAACCAATAGAGCGCCGCATCGGGGTTGGAGCCACGTACCGACTTGTGTAACGCCGAGATCTGCTCATAGAAGGCATCTCCCCCCTTGTCAAAGCGGCGACTCCCTTCTGCCACCACCTGAGCCACACATTCTGGCGGAATCTCATATTTCCCATCAGCGGCCAGTTCTGCCAGTCCGATCACGATTTCCAGTATGTTGAGTGCACGACGGGCATCTCCGTCAGATGCAACGATAATCTGTTGCAATCCCTCTTCCTGAAGCAGGATCTGCTCTGCCTCCTGCTGTAGCGCCTGCTGAACAATCTGCTGCAATGCGTTTGATTCCAGCGGTTTCAGTCGATAGAGACGCGCACGGGAGAGCAGAGCATTGTTCAACTCAAATGAGGGGTTCTCGGTGGTGGCCCCGACAAATGTGAAAGTGCCATCCTCGACATGTGGGAGAAAGGCATCCTGCTGACTCTTGTTGAAGCGGTGTACCTCATCAACAAACAGCAGCGTACTCTTCCCCAGCTGTTGTGACTGTTTCGCCTGCTCAATGGCAGCACGGATCTCCTTGACTCCGGAGAGCACAGCAGAGATCGATAGAAAATCGGCATTGGAGTGACATGCGATCAGCCTTGCCAACGTAGTCTTGCCGGTACCGGGAGGTCCCCAAAAGAGCATGGAGTGCAAACTGCCGGACTCAATTGCCTGACGCAGTGGCTTACCCGCTCCCAACAGGTGCTCTTGCCCCCGAAAGCTCTCCAGCGTAGTGGGACGCATGCGCTCTGCCAGCGGAGCAGACATTCACAACTCCCCTACAACATCCACCCCATCCGGTGGAACAAAGGTAAAGCGCTCCTGTGCCAGAGAAATATTGGTCATCAGTCCATGCAATTCAATCGTGGTGCGTTGCCCCAGACTGTCCTCCAGTTGGATCAGGCGCAGAATCTCTCCATCCATCGCAAGCTGGAACTGCTCAAATCCACCATTCGTCTGATTCGGAGTCAACGACACCCACTCAAAAGATCCGGTGCGATCGATCGGTTGCAATGTGAATTGCTGTTGCAGGGCATCCGGACGTGTCAACAAGGTTGCAGGGGTATTACCCAACGCATCTCGCTGCTTGCGCACAGTAGCCTGTTCCAGATCGGGATCATAGATCCAGATCCGTTCACCATCACCGATCACCTCTTGCACAAAGGGTTGTGTGGTCTGCCAGTAAAATTTTCCGGGACGCTGAATCTCCACCCGCCCCCGGCTCTGTTCAATCAGCCGCCCGTTGCCATCACGTACCTGCTGTACGAAGCTGCCACTGAGTGTTGTAAAGGCGCCAAAAAAGGACTCCACAGCAGCAACACCATCGGCGATGACCAGTGAAGGCAACAGCAACAGAGAGAGCAGCAACTGTCTCACGCGGTCAATCCATCTCTACCGGCGGTGGAGCCAGCACCTCACGCTGACCGTTGGAGCCCACCGGACTGACCACCCCGGCATACTCCATCGCCTCAACCAGACGGGAAGCGCGGTTATAACCGACCCGCAGACGGCGCTGCACCCCGGAGACCGAGGCCTTGCGACTTTCGGTGACAATGCGCACCGCATCATCGTAGAGGGGATCACTCTCGGCATCATCAGCATCTCCCTCAGCACCACCCCCGGCCTCACTGGCATCCGGCGTGGAGAGTACATCCTCGATATATTGCGGTGAACCACTGCTCTTGAGGTGTTCAACCACACGCACCACCTCATCATCATCAACAAAGGCACCATGCACGCGAACCGGCATCCCGGCCCCGATCGGCAGATAGAGCATATCACCGCGCCCCAGCAGATTCTCCGCACCATTCTGATCCAACACCACGCGGGAGTCGGTCTTGGTGGAGACACTGAAGGCGATACGGCTGGGGACATTGGATTTGATCAACCCGGTGATGATGTCGGTCGAAGGACGCTGGGTCGCCAGAATCATGTGGATACCGGCAGCACGCGCCTTCTGTCCGATGCGTACGATCAACTCCTCCACCTTCTTGCCCACCTGCATCATCAGGTCGGCAAACTCATCGACAATCACTACCACATAGGGGAGCGGCTCCAGCAGCGGCTGCTCATGCTCCTCTCCCTCAACCAACGGGTAGAGCGGGTCGGCCAGCGGTGCACCGGCGTCAATCGCATCCTGAATCTTCTTGTTGAGCCCAGACATGCTGCGCACATTGAGTGCCGACATCAGCTTATAACGCCGCTCCATCTCTGCCACGCTCCAACGCAGCGCACTGGCCGCCTCAGTCATATCGGTCACCACCGGCGCCAACAGGTGAGGAATACCGTCATAGATCGAGAGCTCAACATGCTTTGGATCGATCATGATCAGACGCACATGATCCGGAGAGTACTTGAAGAGCATACTGAGGATCATGGTGTTGATGCCGACTGACTTACCGGAACCGGTGGTACCGGCCACCAGCAGATGGGGCATCTTGGCAAGATCGGTCACCTGTGGCTGACCGGAGATGTCCTTGCCCAGCGCCAGCGCCAGCGCCCCCTTGCTCTGATCGTAGGCGTGCGAAGCAAGAATCTCGGAGAGGAAGACCGTCTCGCGAATCTCATTGGGGATCTCCAATCCGATAGTCGACTTGCCGGGGATCACCTCCACCACACGCACACTCTGCAACGCCAGTGAGCGTGCCAGATCACTGGAGAGATTGGTGATCTTGCTCGCCTTGATCCCCGGTGCCGGCATCAGCTCAAAACGGGTGATAACCGGTCCCGGCTGCACTGCAACCACCTCGACTTCAACCCCGAACTCCTTCAGCTTCAACTCTACCTGGCGAGAGAGCACCTCCAGCGTCTCGTTGGAGTACCCTCCCTCGACCGCCTCCGCCTTGTTCAACAGCGAGAGCGGAGGAGGCTGAATGGAGCTTCCCTCACCACTACCATAGTTGGTGGTCAACTCGTCAAACAGCGAGCCTTGCGTCTCTTTCAACGCTCGCTCACTGATCTCGATGGTACCGATCTTCGGCTCGATCTTCGGCTTGGCCCGCTTGCGCGTCTTCTTGCGCTCCTTCTCGACCTCCTGCTCACGCTCCTCTTTTGCCTGACGTCCACTCTGCGCCTCATTGATCTTGTCTGGAATGGAACGGAGACGCAGCAGACCTTCCAACACTACAGCACCGATACGATCCATCACCACAAACCAGGAGATGTGGGTAAAGATAGAGAGCCCAATCAGAAACAGTGCCACCAGAAACAGCGTACTGCCAAAGGGGCCAATACCTGCAGAAAACAGAGAACCGATCCAGTCTCCCAGAATACCGCCGGTCTTGGCAGGCAGTGAACTGTCAAACCGGTGAAAGTGGAGGTAGGAGATTCCGGTTCCACCAAACAGCGTCATCAGGAACCCTCCAACACGAATCCCCAACAGGTGAGGATCAAAACGGAGCAGACGGGCACGATCAATAAACAGCAGCCACCCCAGCCAGCCAACCACCGGAGGAATTATCCACGCCATGATACCGAGTATGGTAAAGAGGATATCCGAGAACCATGCTCCCAGCACACCACCCGAGTTCTGATATTGTGTCACCGGCGCACTGTAGTTCCAGGCCGGATCGTTCATGCTGAAGGTGAAGAGCGATGCCCAGAGATAGAGCGTAACCGCCGCGCTGATCAGCAGTGCACCTTCACGCAAGCCACGCCCAACCGGGGTTGTGATCACCGAATCCTTCTGCTGCCTCTGCCCCTTCTTCTGCGCCCGTGCCAACTGTCTGACCCTTCTTTTTATAAGCCGTAAAAACGCAAATTCTAACGGATTTCCCCCCTCTCCAGAACCCGTACATTTTTTTACGGCTATTTTCTTGACTACCCGCAATTACAACCTATTCTGAGTACAGAGCCTCATCCACGACGATTCAGTGTAGAGATCAAAGGCAGCCAGGCACACACGAACGGTTACGATGGATGGGGCTTCGTCTTGTCTGACGCCCTGTTCAGGAAAAGCGTTACAACAGTTCCCGCAATGCCGAGTAACTGACTTCCCCGCCTTGTACATTGATTCCCCCCAGCAAGGCAGAATCACACTCCCACTCATTCCTTGCAAGTCTGGAAACCCATGGAAGAATCGCCGCAGAGAGGGCCTGTGATGAGGTCTTTGGTACAGCTCCCGGCATATTGGTGACTGCAAAATGGGTCACCCCACCAACCTGATAGGTTGGGTTCTGATAGTTTGTTGGATGGATGGTTTCAATACATCCTCCTTGATCCACAGAGATATCCACCACCACGCTGCCAGGCTCCATGGCTTCAACCATCTCTCTGCTAACCAACTTTGGCGCACGATCTCCCTTGACCAGTACAGCCCCCACCAACAGATCTGCAGCGATTACTTGAGTGGCAATCTGCTCCGGTGTCGACAACAGACCAGTCACTCCCGGAAATTCAGACTGCAGTTGCCGGATACGCTCCTCACTACGCTCCAGCACAGTGACTCTGGCACCCAACCCTGCTGCGACCGAAATGGCTGCGGTACCAGCCGCGCCACCGCCCATTACAACCACATGTCCCGGGTCAACACCTTCCAATCCACCCAGCAACACTCCCTTACCCTGCTCTGGTTGATGAAGCAGACGGGTGCCAATCTGTACCGAGAGCTTGCCGGCAATTACGCTCATTGGTGTCAGCAACGGGAGGTGCCCATCCACCTCCACCGTTTCGAAGGCGATTGCAGTCAGTCCGATCTGACACAACACCTCCATCAGCTTCAGGTCAGCAGCTAGATGGAGATAACAGAACAGCAGATGATCCGAGCGTAGCAGTGGCAGTTCGCTGCGTTGCGGCTCCTTCACTTTCACAATCAGTCTGGCTTCACCATAGAGGGCAACAGCATCCGGCATAATCTCAGCCCCAGCCTGTTGGTATTGCCTGTCTGAAAATCCGCTCAGACTGCCTGCCCCCTGCTCAATCAGCACCCGGTTTCCAGCCTCTGCCAATGCTGCGACGGCATCCGGCGTCAGTGCAATACGTCCTTCAAAATCCCGAACCTCACGTGGTACCCCAATGACCATGTTGTTCATGTACAATCCTCAACCAATCTAATTCACAAACAAACCTAGCTTTGGAGTTTATCATGAGTGATGTCAAGCACTGCCCTCTTCTGATTCTCGGTTCCGGCCCTGCCGGATATACCGCTGCAATCTATGCAGCACGCGCCAACCTCAAACCAGTTCTGATTACCGGCATGCAGCAAGGTGGACAACTGACCACCACGACCGAAGTTGACAATTGGCCGGGGGAGCCGGAAGGTGTGCAGGGTCCTGAACTGATGGATCGCATGCTGAAGCAGGCAGAGCGTTTCGAGACCGAGGTCATCTTCGATATGATCCAGAGCGTGGACACTTCGGTACGTCCGTTCCAGCTCAAGGGAGACATGGGGGCATACACCTGTGACGCACTGATTGTCTCTACCGGCGCCTCGGCGATGTATCTGGGACTGGAGTCGGAACAGGCCTTCATGGGGCGCGGCGTCTCCGGATGCGCCACCTGTGATGGATTCTTCTACAAGGGGCAGAATGTCTGTGTAGTCGGCGGCGGCAACTCTGCTGTCGAGGAGGCGATGTATCTCGCCAATATCGCCGCTCATGTTACCGTGATCCACCGCCGTGACAGTTTCAAATGCGAAAAGATTCTCGCCGACAAGATCCAGAAGATGGCAGACGACCCCAATGGCAACATCACCATCGAGTGGAACCACCAACTGGATGAGGTCCTGGGTGATGACAGTGGTGTTACCGGAGTACGCATCAAGCACAATGATGGTTCTACCAAGGAGCTGGAGCTGAGCGGTGTCTTCATCGCCATCGGTCACAAGCCCAACACCGATATGCTAGCGGGGCAGATCAAGATGGAGCATGGCTACATCAATGTGCGTAATACCGAAGGACAGGACTATGCCACTGGCACCAATGTGCTGGGCGTATTCGCTGCTGGTGACTGTGCAGATCCGGTCTACCGTCAGGCGGTCACCTCTGCTGGCAGCGGTTGTATGGCTGCTCTGGATGCCGAACACTATCTCGATAATCTCGAAAAGTAGATCACATTATGGAGGGGCCTTTCTGGCTGGAGGAAGATAATCCAGAAAGTCCCTTTCCCCCACTCCACTTTGCACTGGAGGATCCCAACGGACTACTCGCAGTCGGTGGAGATCTTTCGCCACAGCGGCTACTCAATGCCTATAGCCACGGCATCTTCCCCTGGTACAGTGAAGGGGAACCCATTCTCTGGTGGTCACCCGCACCACGCGCAGTACTCTTTCCAGATGAACTCCATATCAGGCGCAGCCTGAAGAAGCGAATTCGCCAAGCCCCTTTCAAAGTCACACTCAACCACGCCTTTGAGGCTGTGGTTTCTGCCTGTGCTGCACCACGCAAGGATCACCAGAGTAACGGCACCTGGATCACAGAGGAGATGCAGCAGGCGTACAGCCGTTTGCATCAACTGGGGTATGCCCACTCGGTTGAGTGCTGGCAGGAGAAGCAACTGGTGGGGGGGCTATATGGTATTCAGATTGGTCGACTATTCTGTGGAGAGTCAATGTTTACACGATCCAATGATGCGTCAAAGATTGCTCTGATTACTCTATTGACCCAATTCAGAGAGGGTGAAATTGGTCTGGTTGATATACAGGTGATGTCTCCCCATATGGCCCAACTCGGTGCACGGGAAATCCCCCGCACAGAATTTCAGCAGCAATTGGCTCAACTGATCTGATTCGAGACACTGCAAACGCTCAACAACCTGCAATCAACAGATCACGTGTCGCCTGCAGGCTATCACAGCGCTCAATCTTTCCATCATGCCAGCAGAGCAGCCAATGTGCATGTGATCCGAGAGTATCTGGCTTGACCACAGTGCCGATATACTGCTCATGACAAAAGACCATCATCAGCCCCTCCTGCGTCTTTACCTGTTCAATTCTGATCGCCATGCCAGCGCTCGTCCTGCTCTGAAACCTCCAGCGGCAGAATCGCTTTCACGCGACTTCCCTGATTTACCCCGCCACTCTCTGCAAAAATCTCTCCCCCAACCTGCTGTACAAACAACATGGCTGAATGGAGTCCATATCCACTACCGGTCTCCTTGGTGGTATGGCGCGCCGTGAAGATCTGCTTCAACTGGTTGTGCGGTATACCACAACCATTGTCCTCGACCATAAGAAGAAAATATTCCTCCTCCATCAACTCTACCTTGATCCGAACCACCCTCTCCTCCATTGGTTCAACCAAGTCGCGTTCATTCACTGCTTCCAGACTATTCTTCAACAAATTGAGCAGTAACTGCATCAATGGGTTTCGGGGTAGATGCACCTGTTTCAATCCTGAATCAATTTCATAGGAATAGTGGACATCATATTTCCTGAAACGGTCCTCAATCAAACTGAGCGTGTCCTCAACAAAAGGCCCAACCTCAAACCAACTCGCCGTAATAATTGGACGAGAGGCGCTATTCTGGATGGAGATTACTTCACCAATATGGCGAATACCGTGGTCAATCTTCTCAATTGTGGAGGCCTTTTCCATAAAGCTATCCAACGCCCTGGAGACCCCTCTCAGCAGCTCTGAAGATTCCTGCAAGCGTTTTTCCACCGCATCCGGTGTGTCCGGGTTCCGCAAAATCTCTTCATTGATATCAGCAAACTTATTCAACGGCTTCGTATACTTGGTCAAGCTGGAGATATATTTTCTCGACTTGATCAAATGGCCGCTCATTCCAGTCACAACATTGCCAATATTGTGCAACACCGATGCTCCCATATCTGCAACGCCTGCCTGGAACGCTGCATACTGCTCCTGCCGTTCTGCCCTCACACGGTCACTGAGATCGTGTACCAACAGAACTGAACCAATCGGCTCCTCTTTCTGCTGTGGGTGAATCAACGCACCACTGACCTGGACGGCAATCAGCTCATCATCATGACCACGCAGCTTCTTCTCTACACCAACACCATGAAGGTTTTCGATCACAGTCTCACCAGAAAAAAGCGAGATCAGTGATTTTCCAATCAGTGATTCACTCTTCGCCCCTGTCAACTGCACCATGCGCTGATTGACTCGCTGAATTGTCCCTGCAGTGTCAACAACGATAACCCCATCCACCATCACGCTGAACATCTCTTCCAACTCCAGTTTGACATCATTCAGCTCATCAATAGTTGAGCTGATTCGTCCCGCCATCGTATTCAATGCGGTAGTCAACTCACCAAACTCATCATTTCTTACCGCCTGCTTTTCCGAGTCAACCACATAGTTACCTGCAGCAACCTCATTGGCCACAGAAGCGGCTGCGCGCAGTGGCGCATGAAAATAGTGCGCCAGACGAGAGGCTGCAAGATAGGAGAAGAGAATCAACAGCAGCCCCACGGGAAGCAGGCGCAAGGTGATCTGATGTGTCTCCTCTTCAATATCTTCACGTGAAAGCTCCAGATGGAAGTAACCAACAACTTCCCCACTCTTGTCAGCCACACGCCGAGTGATGGCTATATTCCCGTTATGCTCCCAGTAATTGGTCTTGTTGGTGCTACTGAGCGTTTTGACATACGGCAGAACCGCCTCTGGTCGACTGTGGTTGGTAAAGACTTTGTCATCCCCTCCGGCAATCACCACCCCCTCCAGACTGATAAAGATATTCTCTACAAAGTCAGGCTCATGAATAATCGGCTCAAGCAATCGATTCAACTGCTCTACATCACCAGCTCGTAACGCAGGAATGGCATGTTTTCCTGTAATTTCAGCAAACTCTTTGCCAAAGTGGTGATGACTTGCTTCCAATGCTCTCAACTGGAAATAAATTGTGGTTCCGGCAGTCAATGCTGCGCCAGTCAAAATAATGGCCAGAGAGAATATAAGCAGACGGTATCGAATCGTAAAATGCATTAATCAGACTACCCAATCAAAAATGGAATCATGTACACGTAATCTGTAATAAACACCCATCACATACCCCCTATAGCAGAGATTCCTCTGAATATCCGGCACGTCTCAGAATATCGTGCAGATGGCTCAGCGCACTCATCTGAATCTGACGCACTCGTTCCCGGGTCACTCCCAATTCAGACCCCAATGCATCCAGTGTCATTTCATCCTCATCCAGCAGGCCAAAACGGTGAACCACCACCTTGCGCTCCCGCTCCTTCAAGCTATCGAGCCACTCACTGAGATGATCATAGATCTCATCCTGCAGCAGTTTCACATCCTGAGGAGAGAGCGATTCATCCTCAATCACCTCTCCAATGGTCTGGCTTGAACCCTTGGTAACCGGTGTATCGATCGAGGTTTGTGGTTCAGTGAAGCTGATCATACGATCCACGCTCTCTTCCGAACGCTCCAGGAAAGTGGCAATCTCGGACACCGACGGCTGATGGTTCTCTTCCTGTGCCAGCTGTCTGGAGGCACGGAGATAACCACGCATCTCACGCAGAATATGGATTGGCAGTCGTACCGTACGCCCCTGACTCATTACTGCACGGTCCACACTCTGACGAATCCACCAGGTCGCATAGGTAGAGAAGCGGAAACCGCGCTCCGGATCAAACTTCTCCACCGCTCTCATCAAACCGAGATTACCTTCCTCAATCAGATCCATGAAGGAGACTCCCTGATTCTGATAACGACGTGCAATGCTGACAACCAGTCGCAGGTTGGACTCTACCAGGCGGTTACGTGCCTCAATATCCCCCTGTTGCACCTGGCGCGCCCACTCTTGCTCCTCTTCAGCAGTCAACAGCGGATACTCACGAATCTCCTGCATATAGAGATGCATCGCATCATGATCCTTGCCACGCAATTTGCCTGCTGAGAATTCTTCTTCTGCCACGTCTATTTCAGGTATCGCATCGGGTCAACCGGCTTACCCCCTCTCCTTACTTCAAAGTGAAGTTTGACTCGATCGGTTCCACTACTCCCCATTTTTGCTATCTGCTGACCCGCCGCCACCAAATCTCCCTCTGCAACCTGCAGGGCACTGTTGTGAGCATAAGCGGTCAGCAAATTGTTGTCATGTTTGATAATGAGCAGTTTGCCATAACGGACCAACCCTGTGCCACTATAAACCACCTTGCCATCTCCAGCTGCACGCACTGGATCCCCCCGTTTTCCACTAAACTCAACCCCGGTAACCCCCCTGGATTTGGAGAAACGCTGGTTGATCTTTCCTTTCACTGGGCGCTGCAATCGCGCACTCCCCCCACTACCTCTTGAAGCTGTCTGTGTAGTGGAACGATTCAACTGCTTCTTCTGGTGTTTGTTTTTCGCTACTGTTCGCCCCTTTGGCATACTGACCCTCAACCTCTGTTTAACATGGATCGTATAGGGGGATTTGAGCCGATTCCATTTCGCGAGCGATGTGTGTGATACACCGCACAACTCGGCGATTTCACTCAAGGTATCCCCACGCTGCACCACATAATAATCACCATGACACCCTCTAACACTGCGGCTTTTTGCCATCTTTCTCTTTCTCGCCTCGGGAGGATGCAACTGCAGTACTTGTCCGCGATGAATGGTGTAGGGTGACTTCAATCCATTCCAGCGCCCCAAGTCAAGATAGTTGAGATCAAATTCCATCGCAATCATGTATAAGCTGTCCCCGCGACGGACCGTATAGGTCTTGGGAATTTCACCAGCGACCCCCGTCAGATTATCAACAGGCGCAACGAAACTTCGCGTTGTACCGCAGCCACTCAACAGTGGAACAAGTAGCAGTAATAGCATCAGCTGTAGGGATGTATTCTTCATCGTCAATATCGCAACAGATAGTAGATCAACCCCAAGGCCACAGTAATCCACCCCAATCGCACCATCCAGGCCCGTTCCATCGCCAGAAAGCGTTCTCCTCCCCAGATCACAAAGGCAGCCACCAGATAGAAACGGGCACCTCGTCCAACCAGCGAGGCCAGCAGAAATAGGGGGAGCGACATCGCCAGCGCCCCGGCACTGATGGTAAACAGCTTATAGGGGATGGGAGAGAATCCCGCCAGAAAGACGATCCAGATACCGTATTGTGCAAACAGTGACTCAGCCTGACCAAAGGAGGACTGCAGCCCCCACTCACTGACCCAAGGGGCAATCAGCTCCATTCCATAGGCACCAATCAGATAGCCGAACAGTCCACCCAGTACGGACGCCACAGTAACCAGTGTGGCATAGTGCCAACCACGGTCTGGATGGGCCAGTGTCATCGGTGCCAATAGCACATCCGGAGGCACCGGGAAGAAACTGGATTCAGCAAAGCTGAGTCCTGCCAACGTCCGCTCTGCATGCGGCTTTTCTGCCCATGCAGCGACTCGACCATTCATCTGCTGCAGCCACTCCATCAGCGTGTCTCCCGCAACATCGGCACAAAACGGACATCGCACAACTCATAGGTCTCAAATGTCTCTTCATCAGTGCGCACCAGCTCAATCAATTTCTGAGGCTCGCGTTCTGCTCCAACTGGTACCACCAGACGACCACCGATGGTGAGCTGTTTGAAGAGGCGGGTTGGCACCCGCTCCGGGGCTGCAGTGACAATAATGGCGTCGAACGGTGCCTTCTCCTCCCACCCCATATGACCATCATCCAGCTTCATCTCCACATTGAGGATCTCCATCTCGGCAAAGCGATCCCGTGCAGTATGGATCAGTCCACGAATACGTTCGACGGTATAGACCTGTGGTACCAGCTGCGCCAGGATGGCGGTCTGATATCCTGAGCCGGTACCGATCTCCAATATCCGTTGTGGTGAGCCACGCAACACCGCCTCGGTCATCAAGGCAACAATATAAGGCTGGGAGATGGTCTGTTTGTGGCCGATCGGCAGAGCATCATCATCATAAGCTTTGGTCTCCAATGCCTTATCGATAAACCGATGGCGCGGAACTTCACGTATGGCACGCAGCACATCACTGTTGCCGATCCCCTTCTCCTTCAGCTTCGCAACCAGACGATCCCGAGTCCGATCAGAGGTGAAACCCAGACCTTCTCTCATGAGAGCCAGTGCTCCATTCCATCCAGCATGGCGTGGTGGGTCAGATCGGTGTGAATCGGTGTAACGGAGACCCAGCCATGCTCCACTGCATGAAAATCGGTACCCACCTCACCATCGTCTGCCTTGCCGGCAGCCCCCACCCAGTAGATCTCCTTGCCGCGTGGGTCCCTCATCTTCACCACTGGTTCCGAGCGGTGTCGGCTTCCCAGTCGGGTCACCTTGAACCCCTTGATCTCCTCCCACGGCAGATCGGGCACGTTGATATTGAGAATGGTATCGGACTGCAACGGGTGGTTTTCGAGTCGCTGCAAGATCTGCTCAACCGCAATCGCACCACTCTCGAAATGGTGACATTTTCCCGCCTTGCAGACCAGAGAGACTGCAATGGCCGGCAGTCCCAAAAAGCGCCCCTCCATCGCTGCAGCTACTGTCCCGGAGTAGAGCACATCATCAGCCATATTGGCCCCGGCATTGATCCCGGAAATCACCATCTCCGGCTCCTCTTCCAGCAGTCCGGTAATGGCCAGATGGACACAATCGGTTGGGGTACCATCCACGGAGTAGTCCCCGTTCTCGTGGCTGAAGAGGTGTAGCGGATGCTCCAGCGTCAACGAGTTGCTGGCCCCACTGCGGTTGCGATCGGGTGCGACTACCACCACATCGGCCAGCTGCACCATCCTTGCACGCAACGTCTGCAGTCCCGGGGCATGTACCCCGTCATCATTGCTCAGAAGAATCTTCATAAGAGAAAGATTTTACAAAAAAAAGGGGCCAGAAGGCCCCTTTTTTCTATCTATAACCAAGACTCAATAATCGTTCAGATCGTTTCTGTGCAGCACAATAGCAGTGTTGAACAGGAAGGAGCTGGATGATTATTCAGCAACCGCCTTCATACTCAGGCGTATACGGCCCTGGCGATCCACCTCCAGCACCTTCACCTTGATCACATCACCTTCGGAGAGCTTGTCGCTCACCTTCTCGACGCGTTCCTCGGAGATCTGGGAGATATGGACCAGACCATCCTTGCCCGGCAGGATGTTGACGAATGCACCAAAGTCCATCAGCTTGACCACCTTGCCTTCGTAGATACGATCCACCTCGACATCAGCGACAATATCCTCGATACGACGCTTCGCCTCTTCTGCGGCAGAACCATCGGTTGCAGCAATCTTGACGTTACCATCATCATCCAGATCGATCTTGACACCAGTCTCTTCCTGGATCGCACGGATTACCACACCACCCTTGCCAATCACGTCGCGGATCTTGTCCGGGTCGATCTTCATGGTGGCATAGCGTGGCGCAAATTCGGAGACCTCTTCACGTGCCGTGCTGATTGCATTACTCATCTCATCCAGGATGTGGAGACGGGCGTCACGCGCCTGATCCAGTGCGATCTCCATAATCTCACGGGTGATACCGGTGATCTTGATATCCATCTGCAGTGCAGTGATACCGGCTTCCGTACCAGCCACCTTGAAGTCCATATCACCAAGGTGATCCTCATCACCGAGGATATCCGTCAGTACCGCGAAACCGTCATCCTCTTTCACCAGACCCATGGCGATACCAGCCACCGGAGCCTTCAGCGGTACACCGGCATCCATCATCGAGAGGGAGCTACCACAAACCGAGGCCATGGAACTGGAACCATTCGATTCAGTAATCTCGGAAACCACACGCAGGGTGTAGGGAAACTCATCAGTGGTTGGAACTACTGCCTGTACACCACGCTTGGCGAGCTTGCCATGGCCCACTTCACGGCGACCTGGGCTACCGACACGACCAGTCTCACCGACAGAGAATGGCGGAAAGTTGTACTGCAGCATGAACGGATCCTTGAAGCTCCCCTCCAGCGCATCGATGATCTGTGCATCACGCTCGGTACCGAGTGTAGTAACCACCAGCGCCTGAGTTTCGCCACGTGTGAAGAGAGCAGAACCATGTGCACGCGGCAGAACACCTGTCTTGACATGAATGGGGCGAACAGTCTTGCTGTCACGGCCATCAATACGGGGCTCACCAGCGATGATGCGACCACGCACCGTCTTCTTCTCCAGCTTGCTGATGGCGGCCTTGACGGTACCCTCATCCCACTCACCCTCTTCTGTGACCAGATCGGCAACAATCTGTGTACGCACTTCATCCATGCGACCATAACGCGCCATCTTGTCAGAGATCTGGTAGGCCTCGGCAATCTGATCGCCTGCAGCGTTGGCAACCGCCTCGGCCAATGCTGTATCCTCAGCGACCGGCTCCCACTCCCACTGCTCCACACCCAGTTCAGCAACCAGCTCGTTGATCGCATTGATCACTGTCTGCAACTGCTCATGGCCGAACAGTACCGCACCCAGCATCACTTCTTCAGAGAGGACATTGGCCTCGGACTCCACCATCAGCACGGCATCGGAGGTACCGGCAACACTCAACTCCAGATCAGAATCCACCTTCTCGCTCAGTGCAGGATTGAGGATATATTCCCCATCACGATAACCGACACGGGCTGCACCGATTGGTCCCTGGAATGGAATACCGGAGATTGCCAGTGCCGCAGAGGTGCCGATCATTGCCGGGATCTCGGTATCGGTATCCTTATCAGAAGAGATCACGGTGGCGATCACCTGCACCTCATTCATGAACCCCTTGGGGAAGAGTGGGCGAATCGGACGATCGATCAGACGAGAGGTGAGGGTCTCCTTCTCGGTGGGACGACCTTCACGACGGAAGAAGCCGCCGGGGATAATACCCGCAGCGTAGAACTTTTCCTGGTAGTTGACTGTCAATGGGAAGAAATCACGCCCTTCCCGAGCCTCCTTCTCTGCAACCACGGTGACCAGCAGAACGGTGTCACCCATGCTGACCTTGACTGCGCCTGATGCCTGACGGGCAATTTCACCGGTCTCCAGCGTAACAGTCTGGTTACCGTACTCGAAACTCTTGATAGTTGGTTTCACGTTTTTTCTTCCTGACAGTAGCCACCACAGGAGCCATCCCCTGCAGCGGGTTCAATGATAAAAAATGGATAAATTCTATTAACGACGCAGACCGAGCTCGGCAATCAGTGCGGAGTAGCGGCTGGCATCCTTGCGCTTAAGGTAGTCCAGCAGTTTACGACGCTGGTTCACCATCTTCAACAGTCCCTGACGAGAGTGGTGGTCCTTCTTGTGCTCCTTGAAATGACCGGTCAAATCCTGAATGCGCGCAGTAAGGATAGCTACCTGAACCTCCGGAGAACCGGTATCGCCCTCACTACGCTGATGTTTCTTTACAATTTCGTTCTTTTGCTCTGCTGTTACAGACATTGTGTTACTCCTAAACAGCCACCTTCCTGATGACCTGATATAAAAAATTCGCAACCGTGCGCTTGAGCGGCTCGGTTACATCCTTGTTTGCCGGATCTTCTCCAGCGCCACGGTTCAGCCTCTTTAGGATGAAGCCCAACCGCAGCAGCGCATTATAACGGATTCAAACCGTTACGATGCAACCAATCTTCGTGGCGCAATGCGACCATCACGATCGATCTCGCCCACCCCCAGAAATTCCTCTTGCTCCCCATAGATCCGCACCCACCCCTCATCAGGTGCGCCAGACAATTGTACAGGCTGTCCCTGGCGAAGGTAGTAGCTGCTGTCTGCATCCAATTCAACGGCATCATACTCGGCGACTGCACTATCCAACGGCAACAAGTGCTGATCCATAGAGAATTTATCGGACTCATGCATCTGCTCCAGTTGCTCCAGAGTCAGCAAATCTTTTTCAAGATAGGGTCCCAGTGCGGTTCGGCGCAGTGCAGTCACATGCGCACCACACCCCAGCACCTCACCGATATCCTCCACCAGCGTGCGTACATAGGTTCCCTTGGAACAGTGGACACGAATCACCATGCGCTCCCGCTCCGAATCATAAGTGACAAATTCCAATCCATAGATGGTCACTTCACGCGACTCACGCTCGATCTCAATGCCCTGATGCGCCAGTTTATAGAGTGGCTGGCCATTGACCTTGATCGCGGAGTGCATTGGTGGAATCTGCTCGATATCCCCTTCAAACTGTAGCAGTGCAGCAACAATCCTCTCTTCGTTCACATCCTCTACCGGGCGCTCACGCACCACCTCCCCCTCGATATCCCCGGAGCGAGTCACAATGCCCAACTGGCACTCAGCAAGATAGCTCTTGTCTGCATTCAACAGAAAACCGGAGAACTTGGTCGCCTCTCCCAGACAGATCGGCAAAATGCCGGTCGCAATGGGATCGAGACTCCCCGTATGCCCCGCCTTCTGTGCAAAAAAGAGGTGTTTGACCCGCTGCAGCGCACCATTCGAGGTGATACCTGATGGCTTATCCAGCAATAGAATACCAGAGACCTTACGACCTTTCTTTCTTCGACCCATGGTTACCCGTTATCTTCGGTATCACGACCAGCGTGGTGTGACCGATCTTCAGCCACCACCTGATCAATCAACGTCTCCATATAGCTACCGCGCTCAATGGAGTCATCATGTTTGAAATGGAGTTGAGGCACAATCCGCATCTTCAGCAGCTTGCCCAGTTTGGTACGCATATAGCCCTCTGACTTCTGCAGTGCCTTGAGCGTCTGATCCAGGTCTTCGACGCCTCCCAGTACTGTGAAATAGAGTGTGGCATGCGAAAAATCCGGGGTAACCTGCACAGCCGTCACCGTGACCCACTGTAGACGTGGATCACGCAGTTCGCGCTGGATCAGTTCACCAATCCCGCGCTTGATCTGCTCGCCCACCTTGCGGGCGCGGTCACTGCTCATCTCTGCTTCTCTACAGGGTGCGACTCACCTCAACGCGCTCGAAGACCTCAATCTGATCGCCTTCACGCACGTCGTTGTAGTTCTTCACGCCAATACCGCACTCGGTTCCTGCACGCACCTCACTGACATCATCCTTGAAGCGACGCAGAGACTCCAGCTCACCCTCGTAGATCACGATGTTGTCACGCAGTACACGGATTGGGTTGTTACGCTTGACCACACCCTCTGCAACCATACAGCCTGCAATTGCACCCAACTTGGGTGAACGGAAGACGTCACGCACTTCGGCCAGACCTATGATCTCCTCCTTGAAGTCTGGAGCCAGCATGCCTTCCATCGCACGCTTGATCTCATCGATCGCATCATAGATGACGCTATAGTAGTGGAGATCGATCCCCTCCGACTCAATCAACTTCTTGGCAGAGGCATCGGCACGCACATTGAAGCCAATCACAATCGCATTGGAGGCAATCGCCAGATTCGCATCGGACTCGTTAATACCGCCCACACCGGAGGAGACCACATTGACCTTCACCTCATCGGTTGCCAGCTTCAGCAGTGAGTCACTCAACGCCTCGGCAGAACCATGCACATCCGCCTTGATGAGGATATTGACGGTATGTACCTCACCCTCCTTCATGTTTTCGAACATGCGATCGAGGCTCGCCTGCTTCTGTGCTGCCAGGCGAACATCACGGTATTTACCCTGACGGAAGTTGGCCACCTCACGCGCCTTGCGCTCATTCGGTACCACAATCGCCTCTTCACCCGCCTCTGGTACACCAGAGAGGCCGAGAATCTCAACTGGGGTGGAGGGACCCGCTTCAGCCAGCTGCTCACCGTGCTCATTGATCATCGCACGTACACGGCCATACTCACGACCTGCCAGCAGGATATCACCCTTGCGCAGCGTACCACTCTGTACCATCACGGTTGAGACAGCGCCGCGCCCCTTGTCGACACGGGACTCCACCACATTGCCCTTGGCTGGAGCATCGGCCACTGCGGTCAACTCCAGTACTTCGGCCTGCAGCAGTACTGCATCCAGCAATTCATCCACACCTTCACCCGTATGGGCCGAGACGTTGGCAAACATCACATCACCACCCCAATCCTCGGGCACCACCTCTTTCGAGGAGAGTTCATTCTTGACTCGATCCGGATCTGCATCTGGCTTATCAATCTTGTTAACCGCAACAATCAGCGGTACGTCTGCCGCCTTGGCGTGCTGAATCGCCTCTTCGGTCTGCGGCATTACACCATCATCCGCAGCCACCACCAAAATGACAATATCGGTCACCTGTGCACCACGTGCACGCATTGCGGTAAAGGCGGCATGCCCCGGGGTATCGAGGAAGGCGATCTCGCCCTTGCCGGTCTTCACCCGGTAGGCACCAATATGCTGGGTAATACCACCAGCCTCGCCCTTGGTTACCTGTGATTCACGGATATAGTCGAGCAGAGAGGTCTTACCGTGATCAACGTGACCCATGATGGTCACTACCGGCGCACGTGTCTCGCCCTCACTCTCATCATGCTCTCCTGCTGCCATCAACTCCTCTTCGATGGCATTCTCTTTCATCAGGACTGCCTTGTGTCCCATCTCCTCCACCAGTAGAGCAGCGGTCTCCTGATCGATCATCTGGTTGATGGTCGCCATCGTACCCAGATTCATCATCACCTTGATCAGCTCTGCCGCCTTGGTCGACATCTTCTGCGCCAGATCACCAATGGTAACCGTCTCGGGGATCTGTACCTCCAACACCACTGGTGCTGTCGGCTTGGTAAAACCGTGTTCACTCTCGATCTCCACCTTGGGTCGCTTGGCCGCTCGCTTCTGCTGCTTGCGCCCTGATTTACCCTTGGCTACGTGAAGCTCCTTGCGACCGTAACGAGTTCCACCCTTGTCATCCTTGCGTTTATTATTACCACCCGCTTTTTCCTCTTCACGCTTCTTACTGGCCGCCTTCTCGGCTACCTGACGTGCCTGCTCATCGAGAATGCGACGCTCCTCCTCTTCACGCGCCTTGAGCTCCGCCTCTTCACGCTGACGCTCCTCCTCCTCTTTCTGGCGACGCTCCGCCTCTTCACGAGCACGCTCTTCATCCTCTTTCTTCTTGATCTGGTGCTGACGGCGCTGCTCCGCCTGCTCCTGCAGTTTGCGCTCCTCCTCCGCACGACGCTCACGCTCGGCACGCTGCTGCTCTTCCAGCACCTTGGCCTCTTCCGCCTGTTTCTGTGCAGCTACTGGATCGAGTGGTTTGCTGATCGTACGTTTTTTGCGCACCTCGACATTGACACTCTTGCCACCAGCCGCTCTGCCTCCGCCCACCTTCAACGTCGATTTACGCTTCAGTGTCACTTTGCCCTTGGAGGCGGTTCCTTTACCACTGCCATGAGATTCTCGCAGGAAACCCAGCAGCTTCATCTTCTCCTCTTCAGAGATCTCATCCTCAATACTGTTCTTGGTTACACCTGCACTTGCCAACTGTTCAAGCAGACGATCGGCGGGAATTTTTACTACCTCAGCGAACTGAGCAATTGTTACCTGTGACATGATGCTGTCTCCTGTTCCAAACTACGCCGATTACTCAGACTCACTCGCAGACTGCTCTTCCGCAAACCACGGCTCTCTCGCCTTCATGATCAAGGCGGAGATCTGATCCGCAGATGCGCCAAGATCCTCAATATCCATCACGTCATCTACCGCCTGTTCTGCAAGATCCTCTGCAGTCACCATGCCTGCTGCAGCCAGCTTGTAGGCCAACTGCTCATTCATCCCTTCCAGATCGAGCAGATCCTGTGCCGGTGCACGTCCCTCCAGCACCTCCTCTTGCGAGATCGCGCGAGTCAGCAGATAGTCACGGGCACGATTACGCAGCTCAGTGACAATCTCCTCGTCAAACTCCTCAATTCCCAACATCTCGGACTCATCCACATAGGCGATCTCTTCCACGCTGCTGAAGCCTTCCTGAACCAGAATCAGTGCCACATCCTCATCAACATCGAGCTGCTCCATCAGTTTCTTCTGGATCTCTGCAGCCTCAGCCTCGGTCTTGGCGTCAAACTCCTCTTCACTCATTACGTTGAGGGTCCAGCCAGTCAACTCACTCGCCAAGCGGATGTTCTGCCCACCACGACCGATCGCCTGAGAGAGGTTGTCCTCCTCTACCGCAATATCCATGGCATGCTTGTCTTCGTCTACCACCACAGAGACCACCTCTGCAGGGGACATTGCATTGATCACAAACTGTGCAGCGTTATCGTCCCAAGGAACAATATCGACACGCTCGCCAGCCAACTCATTGGAGACTGCCTGCACGCGTGAACCACGGATACCAACACAGGCACCGACCGGATCAATACGCTTGTCGAGGCTGTGAACTGCGATCTTGGCGCGTGAACCGGGATCACGTGCGGCCCCCTTCAGTTCAATCATGCCATCACTGATCTCCGGTACTTCCAAGGTGAAGAGCTGTACCAGCACCTCTGGGGCAACGCGGCTGACCATCAACTGTGGACCACGCTGCTCGCTCTGGATCTCCATCAGACAGCCACGCACACGGTCGCCTGGACGGATCGGATCACGCGGAATCTGCTGGCTCTTGGGAATGATCGCCTCGGCATTGTTACCCAGATCGATAATGACATTGCCACGGTCTACACGCTTGACGGTACCCCCCAGCAGTTCACCCACCTTGTCATTGTACTCAGCGGCCACCTTCTCACGTTCTGCTTCACGCACCTTCTGGAAGATCACCTGCTTTGCAGCTTGTGCGGCAATGCGCCCAAACTCAACCGACTCGACCTGCTCTTCAATGAATTCACCGGGTTTGATTTCAGGATTGATCTCTACCGCATCGATCATCCAGAGCTGCGCATCAGGATACTCCATCGCAATACCAGGTTCATCACCATCCAGCACTTCCCAGGTCTGGAAGGTTTCATATTCGCCAGTGGAACGGTCAATCGCAACTCGAATACCGACCTCTTCGTCGTATCGCTTCTTGGTGGCCATCGCCAGTGCTGACTCCAGCGCCTGGAAGATCACCTCTCTGCTGACATCCTTCTCATTGGAGACCACCTCAACAACTTGCAGAATTTCCTTGCTCATATCACGATTCTCTTTCAATCAAACTTCGCGGTTCAAACGCTCAAAAACTTAATCCAATTCACACTCAATCAAACTCGGGAACAAGATGTGCCTTGTCCACCTGCGCCAGCGGTAGCCGGAACAGCACCTCGTCAATCTCTACCAGAGCCTCCCCACTCTCAACGCCCTTCAGCAATCCTTCGAATTTGCGCCGCCCATCGATCGGAAAGGACATGCGTATAAACACCTGACTCCCAGAAAAACGGATGTAGTGCTCTTCAGTAAATAGGGGACGTTCCAGGCCAGGAGAGGAGATCTCTAGGTTATAGTTGTTGGTGAGTGGATCTTCCACATCCATCACTGCACTGACCTGACGGCTCACTTTCTCACAATCATCCAGAGTGATTCCCTCTTCCTGATCGATATAGATGCGCAACAGCGAGTGCTTTCCCTGTGGAAGGTATTCAATCCCGACCAGTTCATACTCCAGCCCTTCTACCACTGGAGTGATGATCTCGTACAGTTTGTCACGAATGGTTGCCACTTTTCTCTCAACAACTTCCTAAAAAAAATATAAAAAAAGGCCGATCTCATCAAAAAGATCGGCCTTTTTGCGAATTGGTAGCGGGGGCCGGATTTGAACCAACGACCTTCGGGTTATGAGCCCGACGA
>CAYQFH010000013.1:0-18244 GCA_964416755.1 uncultured Piscirickettsiaceae bacterium
TATCTGGATGCGGGCGCATCGGTACGTATCTAACTGGACGCCATTTCAGACAGGAGTGAACAGGATCGAAAATACTTTGACTGAGAATGAGATCGATTTTATTCTAAGTAAGAAGACTTATAACGCAAGTCGGTAGACTGGAGTGACGCACCTCCAGTATAGACAATAACTGGCAGGAGAATATTGAATGTTTAAGAGAATTCCGTTGATACTGTTGGCGGTGACAGGTTTTTTTGTGACTGCGGTTTCAGCAGAGGTGATGGACACCGAGACTTACAAACGTATTGCAACCGAGGTGATCCAGGAGTCCATGAAGGGGGAACGTGCTAACACGGAAAAGATGATCAGTCAGAATGAACAACTGGTCAAAATGGGAATTGAATCCAGCCGTGCCTATGCTGCAGAGAACAGCGAACATGCCAAACTCCTGACCTTGACCGCAGATAACGCGGATGTGATGAAGGCGATGTCACTGGAGGAGGTTGAAGAGCAGTGGCATGAGTTTGGTTTTCTGGCATCCCATGGTATTGATGCGGAGTCCATTGAGCACTTCGGGCCAGTGATCAGCTTGATGGACTCTATTGTTCACCCTGCCACTGCGATCATCGCAGTCCGTGAATATCGTAAAGAGAGAGATGAGGAGTATCTGGAACAGGTGAAAGCCGAGCTCTCTGAAGTGTTGGAGCACTTGAAACATATTTATTAAAGGTGTCTTTAAACTTGATTAAAATCAAACAGTAATAAAAAAGGCCGCATTTTTATGTGGCCTTTTTTTATATGGATAGTGAGTGTGATAGTCTCTCTGAAAGATCAAACTCATGCGGTGACACGACCACGTTGTTACTGATGAAAACCATCCATAGAGGGGAGTCTGAATTATGGCGCTCAGGTTGAAAGGACGTCTTCTGTCCGGTTTTCTGGCGGTTGCACTACTGGTTCTATTGACCGGGGCTATCGGAATCCTGTTGATTGAGAAGGTCTCGGAGACCTCAAACCGTGCGCTTGAAGAGAAGGTACCACTGCAGGAGAACGCAATGCGGTTGATGCTCTCGGTCGAGCACTCCATCGCACTCTCACGCGACTATGTACTCAATATGGATCTGGATCATGCAGATGAGTTGCTTGATCTGATGGATCGTGAAAACACGGAAGTGGCTACCCTGATTGAGTTTATGGAACATGAAGAGAGCGTTTCCGGGAATCTTCAACAGATCCAGGGACTCTATCAGCAGTTTTCTGAAGTCAATGAGCGCTTGATCACAATCCATGATGAGCGTATGCCCTACTGGTTCAGCTTCAATGGTCATCCAACCGATCTTAAGGCCTTTGTCCTGCAGCAGCGGATTGCACTCAATGACTGGCTGTTGAAACTGGAAGAGTCGGTAAAGTTTGATGCGCCCTTTACCGACAATCTGGATGTGAAGCAGAGTGACTATGCGCGCTGGCATGAAGGCTATGAGGCACCGGATGCAAAGTTGCAGAAGCTGCTCGACAAGTATGCCTCCACCAACAAGAAGGTGTTCAAGTTTGCCAACAAGGTGAACAAGGCAGAGGGATCCAGAAAGCGGTCTCACTTTGAGCGCGGCAAGAGTCGTCAGCTGGGCAAGGCAAAGAGTCGCCTCAACAAGATCATAGAGTATGTGGTTCCGGTTGTTGATCGGGCAGTTGAGCAGGAGTTGGCCACAGTGGCTGAATTGAACAGGGCTGCTGAAGAGATCGAAGTGGCGATCTACCAGTTGAGGCAGATCATCAAAGCACAAGTTGATCAGTCACGCAGAGAGGTACTGGAGACAGAGGTGTTGGCGTGGAGAATCCTGATGGTTGCTGCGGTTGTTGCGGTGTTTGTTGCGGTGCTGATTGCACTCTACATTGCACGTAGTGTGGCAGGTCCGGTGCAGCAGTTGAGAGCGGTGATGCTGGATGTGAATGAGCAGGGCGACTTCTCCAGACGTGTTGAGATCTCGTCCAGAGATGAGGTGGGTGAGACTGCGGCAACGCTCAACCAGTTGCTGGAATCACTGCAGGGAGCGATTGGCGAGATTGGTACGGTGATGTCGGCCTCTGCGAATGGTGACTTCAGCCAGCGTGTACACTCCTCTCTGGTCGGTGATCTGGACCACCTGAAGCGTTCGATCAATGAGAGCATCGGCAGTATCCAGAGTGCGGTTGCTCGGGTCAATGGTGTGATGCAGGCGGTTGAGGCGGGAGATTTTGAACAGCGTGTGGAGGAGCAGTTCGGTGGCGAGTTGCAGCTCTTCCGGGATACCATCAATGGCGCACTCAACAGTCTCCACCGCATGACGGAAAACCTGGGCGGTGTGATGGAGGCGATTATCCAGGGGCGGTTTGAGTACCGTATGGAAGATGGTAGCGAGATTGGCAAGAGTGTAGACCGGGCCATGGCCTCAATGGAGCAGGTGGTGGGTGAGGTGGCCTCTGTCATGGGGGCAGTTGCCCAGGGAGATCTGACCCGAAGTATTGAGGGGCAATACTCGGGGCAGTTGGCTACGCTGGCAACAGCAATCAATGGGTCACTGGTTACCCAGCGGGAAATTGTCAGCAAGGTGCGTGATGGCGCCAAACAGATTGAGTATGGTGTCAGTGAAATCTCGTCGGGTAACAACAGCCTCTCCGAGCGTACCACAGAGCAGGCAGCCTCTCTTGAACAGACTGCGGCGAGCATGGATCAGATATCGGGTACGGTCAACATGAATGCGGAGAATGCACAGCAGGCTAGCGGGGTCGCAGCTGAAGCCAACCGGGAGGCGGAGCGAGGAGGGCAGGTGGTCAGTGATGCAGTCAGTGCAATGGGGCGTATCAACGAGTCCAGTGACAAGATTGCCGATATCATCACGCTGATTGATGGTATTGCTTTCCAGACTAACCTGTTGGCACTGAATGCTGCAGTCGAGGCTGCCCGTGCCGGAGAGGAGGGGCGCGGCTTTGCCGTGGTTGCAGGAGAGGTACGGACACTGGCTCAACGCTCTGCAGAGGCGGCAAAAGATATCACGGTGTTGATTGAAGACAGTGTAAAACGGGTTCAGGAGGGGGGTGAACTGGTAGCCCGCAGCGGTGAAGTGCTGGAGTCCATTCAGGATTCAGTCAAACGGGTCAATGATATCGTCAGTGAGATTGCAATGGCGAGTCAGGAGCAGGCGCAAGGGGTTGATCAGGTCAACAGAGCCATTGCGCAACTGGAACGGGTCAACCAGCAGAACACCACGCTGGTCTCCGAAGCGGCGTCGGCAAGTCAGTCAATGGAGGAGCAGGCCAATGGGCTGGGGGATCTGGTTGATCTCTTCAAGTTGGAGAAGTGACTGGCGAAGCACAGTGTTTCACCCGAATGCTCAGTGTATGGACGGCCCGGTTGCTCTTTTTTTCAGAGGCAGATGGGTAGTTCTGGATTAGTAGAGAAAATTTTATTAGTCTCAGCTTATGCCAGTCTGGAGAAGGGAAAGATCATCACTGAAGAGAAATCTCTACCTCGGGGTCGGGATGCTGCTGTTGATGGTGATTGCGATAGCCGCCATCACCTTCTATCTGTTGATGAAAGAGGTGGAAGAGACGGATCGGATTGTAGCGCAGGAGTTTGAGTACCAGCGACAAGACCGCGAAGTGGTGCTCAAACTGGAGCGGCTGATCGGGTTGGCTCAGGGGTATACCGCAATCTGGGATGATGCAGTGCTTTCGCAGCATCGGAAGGATATCCGGGGGGGAATCGATGATATCCGGGAGATCATGTCAGACTCTTCACGTTTCCGCTCTCTCCATACCGAGGTGGAACGCTCTCTTGATCTGCTCTCTGTTGCGGTCTCTGATGTCTTCACTACGCATGCAGCGCGTTCCAGGTTCCACTTCTTTTTTGAGGGAAACCAGTACGATCTCAGCCGCTTTATTCTGTTGGTACACCAGGACCTCAGCCACTGGGTCGACCAGTTGAGTGATGCGGCCCGTTTCCATGTTCCGTTTCAGGGGAATCTGGATGTGGAACAGAGCCTCTATACCCGTTGGTATAGAGGGCATGAAAATTTGACAGCTGATCTGAAGTTGGACCGAATGTTACAGCGGTATCAACAGCTCAATCGAAAGATCCACCGCTTTGGTCAGAAGGTTGATGGTGCCGACAGTGCGCTCAAGGAGTCTCACTTTGTGCGCGGGGTCAGCCGTCAAATTCTCAAGGCCAATATCCAGTTGAGAAAGATCGAGCATTATCTCAATCCTCTCTTCAATCAGGTGAACCAGAATGAGGCGCGAGCGATCTCTGATCTGCGCAGCCATATTGAGCGATTCAGAGAAATGATTGCCGTTTTTGGTGATGAGGGGGAGGCGCGTATTGAAGAGTCCAAGATGCTGCTGGCTCAATTTCAAAGCCGGATCTACACACTTTTCTTCTGGGTGATGGTTGCTCTACTCACCCTTTCGATGGTGCTGGCGACCCGTTTTGTGCGTAGCATCCACCAACCGGTCGATGCCATCACCGGTGTCATTCACCGGATCTCACGGGAGGGCAATCTTGGATACCGGGTAGAACGATTCGGTGATGGAGAGATTGCGGATGCGGCTATTGCACTCAACCAGCTACTGGATAATCTGGAAGAAGTCTTTGCACACACACAGGAGATTATGGAACGGGTTGCCGAGGGTGATTACAAGGCACGTATTGAGGTGGAGGTGAAGGGAGATCTGTTGAAGCTGAAACGTTCAATCAACCAGGGGATCACTGATTTGCACGCCTCGATGGAGGAGATCAATCAGGTGCTGATTGCGATCAGCTTTGGTAACTACAATTATCGTGTTGAGGGGGAGTACCATGGTGCGCTCAATGTCACTAAAGAAAATATCAATATTGCGGCAGAGGCCCTGCAGAAGAAGACCGTTGCACTGGTGGAGGCAAAAGCGACGCTTGAACAGCGGGTAGTTGAGCGTACACAGCAGTTGGAAGAGATGAACCGGGATCTGGAGGTTGAGATTGCGCAGCGCAAGCAGGCGCAACAGAAGCTGAAACAGATGGCACATTATGATGTGCTGACGGGATTGCCCAATCGTGCACTGCTGATGGATCGACTCCATATTGAGCTGGCCCGGGCAGATCGTGACTCAACCCGGATTGCACTGATCTTCATCGACCTGGATGGATTCAAACAGGTGAATGATACGATGGGGCATGCTGCGGGTGATCTGCTGTTGGTTGAGGTGGGCAATCGCCTGAGGCAGATTGTGAGGGAGGTGGACACCGTCTCCCGTCTGGGGGGGGATGAGTTTATCCTGCTGTTGGTTGGCTGGAGAGAGGGAACATTCATTGACAAGATTGCGCAACAGGTGATTGAGCAACTCTCCCGCCCCATCAGTCTGCAGAACAGAGGTGCCCGTATTGGTGCCAGTCTCGGTATTGCATGCTATCCGGATCATGCAGAGAGTGCCGAACAGTTAATGAAACGGGCGGATCAGGCGATGTACCGCGCCAAGGCGCGAGGCAAAGGCTGTTACCACCACTATGGGGAATTATTGTAGTCAGTAAAGGAGGGGGAGATGTTAATTGAGTGGAATTCGACGATGAGTGTGGGGGTGGAGATCATCGACAAGCATCATCAACATCTGGTGGCGTTGATCAATCAACTGTTCGAGGCGATGCGGCAGGAGCAGGATGAGGAGGTGATTGATGGCGTCCTGCATGAGCTCAATGAGTATGTTCAGTACCACTTCAGCTATGAAGAGGAGTTGATGAGAGAGTGTAGCTATCCGGGTTATGAGCAGCACTGCAATGAACACAAACAGCTGGCTGAGAGCTTGAATGTATTGCAGGAGCGGCATAGCAGGGGACGGGAGCGAATCACGGTTGAGGTGATGCACTTTCTGCGGGACTGGCTGCAGCGCCATATTCTGGAGAGTGATATGGGGTATGTCAGTTATCTCTCTTTTGGTGATAAAGTGTAGTGTATGCAGAATATAGATACGCTCTGGATACTCGTTGCCGCCATTCTGGTCTTTCTGATGCAGAGTGGCTTCACCTCTTACGAGATTGGTCTGATTCGGGCCAAAAATTCCCTCAACGTCGCCTTCAAGAACATCAGTGACTTTGTGATTGCAATCCTCGCCTTCTGGGCAGTCGGTTTTGCCTTGATGTTTGGTGCCTCCAGCGGTGGGTGGTTTGGAGGGAGTGGTTTCTTTCTGCAGGGGGTGCACACCTCCCATGATTATGCATTTTTCATCTTTCAGTTGATGTTTGCAGGAACGGCAGCCACCATCGTCTCCGGTGCAGTGGCAGAGCGGATGAAATTCAAGGGGTACCTGCTCAGTTCACTCTGCATCACGGCATTGATCTATCCCGTATCCGGCCACTGGATCTGGGGCTCGGCATTTGATCCCGCTCAGGTTGGCTGGCTGGAGCAGATCGGTTTTGTCGATTTTGCAGGCTCTACGGTTGTCCACTCGGTTGGAGGCTGGCTCGGATTGGTCGCTGCATGGGTACTGGGTCCCCGTATCGGACGTTTTGATGCGCACGGTGTTCCTCAACCGATTCCCTCCCACAACCTGGCAACCAGTACGATCGGGGTGTTCATTCTCTGGTTTGGCTGGTTCGGCTTCAATGGTGGCAGCACATTGCAGGTGAATGAGCAGATCTCAACCATTCTGCTCAATACACTGCTCTCGCCAGCGGCGGCTGCACTGACCTGTATGTTGCTCTCACTGTGGATCAGCCGGGGAGAACAGATTGAGATCACCAAGGTGTTGAACAGTATCATCGCCGGATTGGTTGGCATCACTGCGGGTTGTGCCTGGATTGAGCCACAGGGGGCCATTGTTGTGGGAGTGGTGTCGGCACTGCTGCTCTGGACAGGGGAGTGGTTTCTGCTGCACCGCCTGAAAATCGATGACCCGGTGGGTGCAGTGACTGCTCATGGTGTCGTAGGGGTATGGGGAACATTGGCTGTTGCACTGCTGGCCCCGGCAGAGTTGCTGCCGCTCAGAGATACACTGGCTCAGCTCTGGGTACAGATGTTTGGAGCAGGAGTGATCTTTCTCTGGACTATTGCCTGTGGAGTGATCCTGTTTACCCTGTTGAAGTGGTTGGATTTCTTGCGTGTCTCGGAAGAGGAGGAGTTGAAAGGGCTCAACGTGAGTGAACATGGTGCGACCACCGTCTGGAATGACACATTGAATGCGATGCAGCGGGTTGCGGTGGGGGGGGATCTGCAACGTCCGGTGGCGGTTGAGCCGGGTACAGAGGCGGGTGAAATGGCCAAGAGTTTCAACAGTCTGCTGTCGCAGGTGAATCGTATTTTCAGTGAAATCGATCAGGAGTTGCGTCAAGCCACAGAGGGGGATGAGATCCAAGATGCCCCTGCAGGGATTGAAAGCAATCTGAGTGGTGTGCGTGATGGCATTCAGCAGAAGACGACGGCATTGAGTCGCCTCAATCGGTCACTGAAAGCGGATGCGCTCTATGATGACCTCACTGAGTTGCCCAATCGTCGTCTGTTGATGGATCGAATGCGGCAGAGGATTGCGCAGTGTGAGCGTGATCAGGAGCAGATGGCTGTGCTGTTTATTGATCTAGACAATTTCAAGCGCGTAAACGATGAGTTGGGGCACAAGCAGGGAGATTTGCTGCTGCAGGAGGTGGCAGCCAGTCTGCTTGACTCGGTTCGTGAAGTGGATACTGTTGCCCGCCTGGGGGGAGATGAGTTTGTGGTGTTGATGGCAGGTTGGGCGAAGCAGACGGAAATTGATCGTGTAGTGCAGCGAATTCTCCATGCCATAGGGCGTAGTTACAGTGGTAAGCAGGGGGAGATTATTGTCTCCGGCAGTATTGGAATTGCACTTTACCCTGAGAACGGTGATGCACCGGAACGTCTGCTGGAACAGGCCGACCATGCCATGTACCAGGCCAAGGAGTCTGGAAAGGGCTGTTTTTGCTATCTTTGATGAGGGAGCTATTCGATGCGATATCCTATTGTCCAAGGGGAAAAGTTTGTTTTGGAGCACCATATTGGGGAGCTATTGTGTCTGGTTGCCCCAAAATGTTGCACCACAAAATGTGGCGAATAATTTTATTTATATAAAACAGTATGTTGTTTGTTGGCATTATATTTGCTGAAGCCATGAAAACAATAGTGATCCAAAACGGGGCATCGGAATGAAAAGTGTAATCAGGTTTATCCTCTCATCTCTACTCCTATTCCCGCTCTATGCCCATGGAACAGCGGAAAGTAACGCCGTTCAGGATAATATCAATATCATCTGGATTCTGCTCTCTGCTGCGATGGTCTTCTTTATGCAGGGGGGATTCACCGCACTGGAGACCGGGCTGATCCGGGCCAAGAACTCGCTCAATGTGGCGATCAAGAACATCAGTGACTTCATGGTGGCGGTGATCTCCTTCTGGGTGTTCGGCTTTGCCTTTATGTTCGGAGACTCCATCGCTGGATGGGTGGGTAGCAGTGGCTACTTTCTGGATGGCTTTGATACCCCGGACCACTACGCCTTCTTCATCTTCCAGTTGGTGTTCGCCGGTACCGCTGCAACCATCGTCTCCGGAGCGGTTGCAGAAAGGATGAAGTTCAAGTCATATCTTGTTGTATCCATTGCAATCACTGCGCTGATTTATCCGGTTTCCGGGCACTGGATC
Organism: uncultured Piscirickettsiaceae bacterium; assembly: GCA_964416755.1. Taxonomy (GTDB): domain Bacteria; phylum Pseudomonadota; class Gammaproteobacteria; genus Thiopontia. Next base: position 8,630 of record CAYQFH010000013.1, read on the forward strand.
TGGGGCAGTGCCGCGATGGGAGGGCAGGAGGGCTGGCTTGAGGCGATGGGCTTTGTCGATTTTGCCGGTTCCACCGTTGTTCACTCTGTGGGTGGATGGATCGGGTTGGCGGGAGCCTGGATTCTGGGGCCTCGCCTGGGACGCTATGATGAGAGGGGGGAACCGATCGAGATCCCACCCCATAATCTGGCGTTGACCACAGTCGGTGTATTCATTCTCTGGTTTGGCTGGTTCGGGTTCAATGGGGGTAGTACGTTGGTTGCGGATGGTAGCGTTGCCAAAATCATTCTCAATACACTGCTGGCTCCGGCTGCTGCAGGTGTCACCTGTCTGCTGATCGCCACCTTTATCAGTGGTCAGGGGTGGATTCGTATCGAGAAGATTCTCAATGGTGTGATTGCCGGTCTGGTGGGTATCACTGCAGGTTGTGCGATAGTGGAACCGATGGGAGCAATCTGGATCGGTATCGTCTCCGGAATTGTGGTCTATGTGGCCGAGTGGCTGATGCTGCATCTGCTCAAGGTGGATGACCCGATCAATGCAGTGGCCGCACATGGCTTTGCCGGTGCCTGGGGCACCTTGGGGCTGGCACTGTTTGCCCCCGTTGAAGCACTGCCTGCCGGAGGTCATCTGGCGCAGCTCTGGGTGCAGTTTATCGGTGTGGTAGCGGTATTCTTCTGGGCCTTTATTGCGGGGGTTATCCTCTTCTCCATCCTGAAGAGGACCGGTCACCTGCGCGTCTCCTCTGATGAAGAGATGAAGGGGCTCAATATCACCGAGCATGGTGCCCGTAGTGCATGGCTCGATACCATGAATACGATGCACGAGATTGTCAAGGATGGAGATCTCTCACGCCGTGTAGAGGTTGAGCTGGCAACCGAAGCGGGGCAGGTGGCCGAGAGCTTCAATCTGCTGCTCAATGATCTGGAGAAGAAGGTCGATCTGGCCAAGGAGATCTCCAACGGGCAGTTGATGCAGGAGATTCAGCCGCGCGGTGAACGTGATCTGTTGAGTCTGGCACTGCAGAAGATGCTCTCCAGTCTGCGCAGCGTGGTGGGTAGTGTGCAGGGGGCTGCAGCCAGTATGCAGAGTGAATCCGCACAGTTGGACCATTCTCACCAGAAGCTCAATGAGAACAACACCGAGGTGATGCAGACCATGGAGCGCACCGGAGAGTCGATGGAGAGCATGGCGAGAAACTTTGATGAAGTGCAGAACCACTCAAAAGCACTGCAGACCCACATCGGCGAGCTTGATGGAGTCACCTCCGGAATGAATGAATCAGTAACCACCACTAATCGTGCAATTGAGGAGATGGCAGAGTTGATCTCTCAGATCGATGGGGATGTGACGGATGCCGGCCATGCAGTCGAGGGCATGCTGTTGCAGACCCGTAATGGTGAAGCGTCTGTGCATGGTGCGGTAGAGATGGTGAATCAGATCACCAGTGCGATGGAGGGGTTGGGGAATACGGTGGACAGTCTGGATCAGAACTCTGCCCGTGTTGAAGAGGCCAACCAGCTGATCGATAACATCGCCTTTCAAACCAATCTGTTGGCGCTCAATGCTGCAGTTGAAGCTGCACGTGCAGGTGAAGAGGGGCGTGGGTTCGCCGTGGTGGCAGGGGAGGTGCGCAGCCTCGCTCAGCGCAGTGCACAGGCGGCAAAGGATATCAGTGGAATCATTGCAGAGGTACGCAACGAGATTCAGGAGACGGTTGAACTGACTCAGCAGAATCGTGAACTGTTGAAGCAGGGGATGGAACAAATTAACCAGGTCAACCACAGTTTTTCCGAGATCAAGAACGGGGTTACAGCCACCAGTAATACCGTGAGGCAGGTGCTGCAGGAGGTCAAGGGGCAGATTGCGGTGAAGGATCGTATTGTCGATGCTGAACAGACGATGAGTGAGCTCAACCAGAAACTGGAGGTGGCGATGTCCGTCATGCGCAGCTCAAGTGAATCGTTCGATCAGATCCTCGCCAGCCAGCGAACCCAATCATCCGAGGTACTGGATGCCTTTGAGGGGTTGCGTCCGGTGATTGATACCTCTATCGAGATGACACAGATCGCATCAGAGGCCACCCGTGAAGTGGTCGAATGGAGCCGTACCCTGGTGGATGAGTCCGCATTCTTTGTAACTGGTGAACGTGTATAACAGACGCTTGCACGGTTTTCTCTGCAGTCGGGGTTGACTCTGTAGTTGAGTACAGGGTTAAGATGGCCCAAATGTTAACGAAACCGGGCTGTCACTGATGCATATTCCACGCATGTGACGGTCGAGGTCAATGGATATGGCGGAGAGAGTTGTCGTGGGTAAGAAAATCAAACTTGTAGTCTGGATTGTTTTCACGATTGCCGCGCACTCCGTTGCGGCGGATGAGGTAGTCGAGGTCTATAAATCCCCAACCTGTGGCTGCTGCAGTGCGTGGATCGCGCATCTGGAGAGTGAGGGCTTCAGTGTGGAGGCCAGTAATGTGGAGCGTGTTGCGCCATACAAGGAGGCATTGGGTGTGCCCCATGGCATGGGATCGTGCCATACCGCAACTGTGGAGGGGTATTTCATTGAAGGCCATGTGCCAGCTGAGGATATCAGACGTCTGTTGGTGGACAGGCCTGATATTATCGGGCTGACTGTTCCGGGAATGCCCATCGGCTCACCCGGTATGGAGGTGCCTGGTCGGAAACTGCAGCCGTATGATGTGTATGCCGTTGACAGGACAGGGAAGACAACAGTTTTTTCAAGTCACTGAGAGATAACTGCAGAGGTCTCTGTGCCTTTGGTGAGGACAACATCTAATATGAGTTACCAGTATGGGTATTAGCAGCTGAATGGTTGCTGGCGTACAATAATCCGCAACGAGTTGGTTGCATGGTAAATAATATTAGTCATGAATGAAGAGTCCTTGTCTGCATCAATGAACCAAAATCCCACCTATCGGATTCTGGCGATTGATGATGATGTAGAGGTTCACGACACCTACCAGGCCATTCTGGGGCATGAAGATCATGAGCTGGGGCAGACCTTCAATGAGTTGATGGGGTTAATAGATCAGTCTGTAGAATCCCCCCTCTCATCTCCCTATCGGCTGGATGCAGCCTATAGCGGTGAAAGTGGACTGGAGATGGTTATTCGGGCTGCCGAGTCAGGTAACCCCTATTCGGTGATTTTTCTGGATATGCGGATGCCTCCGGGGTGGGACGGACTCAAGACTGCCGAAGAGATCCGCGCTGTTGATCCGGCGATCCGCATCATCCTGATTACTGCCTATATGGACTACTCTCTCTCCGAGATCCGTAATCGTATTGGTCGGGACTTTATTTTTCTCTCGAAACCGGTGAACCGTGAGGAGCTGCTGCAGCTGACCATGCTGTTTACTTCGCAGTGGGATCGTGCATTTCGCCTGACCAAACAGAAGGATGTGGATATCAATCCCGATGCCAATAATTCGATTCCATGGGGAGTGGAGGTCGATGCTTCCTCCTTGGGGGAGGGCTCAAGCCTGAAGATACTGATGCTGGAGGAGTCTGCGGCTATTCGAAAACTGTATGGTGATCTGTTGGCACGGATGAGCAATTACCAGGTTGAAATGGCAGGTAACATTGAGCAGGCGATGTCACTGGTCGAGCAGAGTACACCGGATATTACCATTGCAGGATTCTCTTTCTGTTGCGATGGCATTGAGGTGCTGGCGCAGCAGCTGTTGACCGGGCAGAAACCGGGAGAGAGCCTGCTGGTCTTTCTGGCCGACAAGAGTGATGTGCAGGAGGTCGCCTTTATTGCCGGTGCGATTGAAGTGTTGTTCAAGGATGATCCGACAGAGATCTTTCTGCAGCGTGTAGCTGCGATGGAGCGCTACATCACCACACAGAAGCAGCTGCGTGCTTCGATCCAGCTGGAGGCACAGCAGTATCTCAATGCGGCCGAGGATGCACGCAATATCAGCAAGGCCAAAGATGAATTTCTCGCCAGTGTCAGCCATGAGTTGCGCACACCATTGACGGTGATTATCGGTAACAGTGAGGCGTTGATGCAGAGTGATCTGAGTGAAAGCCAACGTCACCTGCTCCACTCGGTGGAGACCTCTGCCCGATCCCAGTTGGCACTGATCAACGATATTCTCGACATGTCCAAAATCGAGGCTGGAAAGTTTGATGTAGAGGAAGCGCCGTATGATCTCCATGCACTGGTGGATGAGATCCACGATATCTTTGCCATTCGTGCCAGCTATCGGGGGATTGAGTATAAAACCACCATCCGGCACGCATTTGAATATCAGCTGATCGGGGATGGTCAGCGAATCGGACAGATTCTGATCAACCTGTTGGGCAATGCGCTGAAATTTACCAGTTCCGGATTTATCGAGCTGGCGGTTAGGGTTGAGCAGGAGCACCACCTGCTGTTGAGCGTGAAGGATACCGGAATCGGAATTTCGGCTGAGGCGCAGGAGCAGCTTTTTGAACCCTATATGCAGGCGGATGAGTCGATCGCCCATCGCTTTGGTGGAACCGGGTTGGGGTTGCATATTTCATGGACTCTGGCGGAGTTGATGCAGGGCGCCATTGAGGTGGAGAGTGAAGAGGGGAGTGGTTCAACCTTTACCCTCAAGCTACCCTATAGAATCAGTAATCGTAAAAGAGCGTCTCTGCAGGATGATCAACGTGGCAGCTATCTGCATACCAGCTTTGGTGGGAAGGTGCTGTTGGCCGAAGATACACCGGAGATTCAGCTGGTGGTTGTAAGGCTGTTGGAGGCGATGGGTATTGAAGTGACAACGGTCGAAAATGGTGCGGAGGCGGTAGAGGCAGCCGGTAACCACCCCTTCGATCTGATTTTGATGGACATGCAGATGCCGGTAATGAGCGGTGTGGAAGCGGCGACCGAACTCAGAAGACAGCAGGTTACAACCCCCATTGTTGCATTGACGGCCAACGTGATGCAGAAACACAAGGAGCAGTGTGATGCGGCTGGCTGTGATGGTTTTCTGACCAAACCGATTGAGCGCAGTGAGCTGATGAAGATATTGCGACGGTTTCTCACAGAAAACCTTCAAACGGGTGAAGAACAGCTCTCCAACCAGAGTCGTAGTCAGGAACTGGGGCGTGATTCGGTGATTGATAAGGAGTTGCTGACGCTGTTTTTTGAAAATATTGAAGAGTTGAAAAACAACCTTCAGTCGGCTCTGGATGCCGGAGACAACACCTTGATACAGGGCACGTCGCACAAGATCAAGGGGATTGGAGGGAGTTGTGGTTTCCCGCAGCTGACCCGACAGGCGGGAGAGATCTGTAAGGCCATTGAACAGGGGGGGGCGAAACGATTCCCTCTATGGTGTATGAGTTGATTGCAGAGATCGAACAGGTGTCACAGGCAGGGGCATCATAGGTACTTGCTATTGTGCTTCATCTTCACCACTGCTCTCCCTGGAAATTCTCAACGCCAGTAGCAACATGCGGTTACTGAGGCGTCTGGCTTCGTCAAAATTACCATGGTAATGGGCATCGCACACCTGCTTGCCCATTTTACTCAGCTCATCGTAACCGAAACTGGAGCCGACCCCCTTCAGCTTGTGCGCAATCTGCTGGATGGAGGAGAGATCATCAATAAAGAGTGCGTCCTGCAACTTGTTGGCATTGAGAATAAGTTCATGCCTGAAAAGCTCTTCTGCCTCTTCGGTGACAAATGACTCTGTCTCATCCACATCCTCGCCATTCTCCTCGCTAGGTTCGAGATATTGTTCAAGGTGTTCGATAATTGCCTGCTGGTCGATTGGCTTGGCGAGAAAGCCATTGGCACCCGCCTCCAGAAACCGTTGTCGATGGTCATCCATCACATTGGCAGTCAGGGCGACGATGGGAGCACTATAGCTGGTACTGCGTAATATCCGGGTCGCCTCGATTCCATCCATCTCCGGCATCTGCATATCCATCAGGATCAGATCTACCTGCTGTTGCAGTGCGATTTCAACGGCCTCTTGTCCATTATTGGCCACCAATACCTGTACTCCATACTTCTTGAGCATATGTCCCAGTAGTGCCTGGAGTAACGGGGTGTCTTCTGCAACCAACACCGTTCCCTTGAAAAGATGGTGTTCACTCTCTGCGCCTCTCTCTACCTGCTCCTCTTCCCTGGTGAGTTCACTGCTCATGATCAGCGGCAGGGTCAGGGTGAAGATGGAGCCTGCCCCCGGTCTACTCTGTACACTCAAACTGCCATCCATCATCTCTGCCAGTGATTTGGAGATACTCAGTCCCAGCCCTGTTCCACCAAAGCGCCGACTGATTGAGCTGTTGGCCTGCTCAAAGGGTTTGAAGAGCCGGGCCTGTGCCTCTTCGTCAATACCGACACCACTGTCACTCACACGGAGGGTGATCTGATCATCGCTGGTTGAGACTGCAAGCTCTACGGATCCCGCTTCAGTGAATTTAAAGGCGTTACTGAGCAGATTGGATAAAATCTGGTGAATACGCTGTTTGTCCCCCAGCAGCAGATATTCCGGATAGCGGTCAACCTCCACGATGAATGAGATGCTCTTCTCGCGTGCCCGCACCAGAAAGAGTGATTCGACATCAGATATCAGCTCTTCCAGATCGAAATCTTCATTGTGTACCTCAAACCGGCCCGCCTGAATTTTGGAAAGGTCGAGAACATCATTGACCAAAGCAAGCTGCCCTTGCCCTGCCTTGAGGATATTTTGCAGCATATCCTGATAGGTGTGATCGATCTCCCCTCCGATCTCTTCCAGAAGGAGCTCTGTATTGCCGATGATTGCGGTTAGTGGGGTTCTCAATTCATGGCTGATGCTGGCCAGGAAATCATCCTTGCTTTTGTTGAGCCTGCGCACCTCGCGCAGCTGTTGCCAGGTCTTGCAGCTACTCAGGGCGACCTGACTCAGCTCTTCACTGTTAATCGGCTTGGTCAGAAAACTGAAGTTGTCACCGATACTTTTACGCAGGTCGGTCAGGCTGTAGTCCATATAGGCTGTGAGGAAGATGATGGTGACGAAAGGGTCTACCGCACGGATCTCTCTGGCTGTTTCCAGCCCATCCCAGCCGGGCATGCGCATGTCGATAAAGGCCACTGCAAAAGGCCTCTCCTCTTTCAGCCCCTGTTTGAGAATCTCGAACCCCTGCTGACCAGAGGTGGTTGTGACCAGTTCAAAGCGAACATCCTCTGCGGTTTCAGCCTCTTTCCCGGCCTCTTCTTCGCTCTCAGGGATGGGAAGTAGCTCGAACAGTCCGGAATCAAGCAGATCATCAGAAGGAGCGAACACCTCACTATAATAGTTCAGGATCTCCTGCTCATCGTCAATCGCGATAATACGGAATTTCTGTTCAGTCGTATCCACTACAATGAGCCCAATCTTTGTAACATGTTTGTAATATTATGGCAGTTTTATATAACTTAATCTATCTATGAGGTGGATAGATTTCACCCTTCAGCTTACCCCTTCTCAAGGTCTGACTCTGTAATCTGACAGTATTGTTCATCAGGGTATTGAACAGTGAAGGTTTTTCCAAAACCGGCAACATAACGGCCAGTGTCAGGGGCCAATTCAAACAGCTGGAAATCAGGTAGCGCTCTCAGTGTCTGGATGAGCGTTCCAAATTGGTTCTGGAACCTGTTGAGCAGGTGCTCAAAACGGTCCGTACCCCGTGGAATCGTTGTGGCTTTGCAGCGGTAGGTCAGACGCTTTCTGCCAAAGGCATGGTCAGCATGTGACTCATCTTCAATAAACATCACCCCTGCCATGCCGCGCTCTTGCAGGTTTCTGGTATGTGTGGCTAGTCCACTGATGAAAATATAGAACTTCCTCTCATCTTCGATATAGGGGGCATAGCTGATCTCCGGGAAGCCCTCTCCACTGATCGTTGAGAGCTGTAGTGTGTTGTATCGGGAGCGAAGTTCATCCGCCTCCTGCTTCATCTCAACGGTACTATTGGTTTTCTCTTTCATTGTTGTAATCCCGTTCTGTTGCTGTTGATAGCATTACTTTCTGACCAACATCCATGACTGAAGATGCCCTTGTCTCTCCGTCCAGTGTCGTTTGTACTCCATCCTGGGGCCGGATACGGGGCCCATGTCATAGCGTCTGCACTGCGCTTCACAAAGCCACTGGATCTTCTCACTCTGTAGCAGGTTACCGATGGAGAACGGTTTCCAGTTGTTGTCATAGCTGAACTGCTGTCCCCGGTAAACTTTTCCGGCGAGGCCGCCGAAGATGTATCCAATGTCCTGTGCCTCATATCGGGCAAAGATGATACGGGCATGGTTTGTGGTTGCAAGGCGACGGATCATCTGTCGGTAGAAGGAGATGGAGGGTTCCTGATCCATGCCACACTGGTTGATCCCTTTCCAGCTGGTCAGCTCAATGGCGACTATGCGGGCAAAGGCGTGGTCGACCTCTTGTCGGGAGGTGGGGGAGAGGCGTTCGAACCAGATGCCCTGGCTGAGTGCCTTTCTGTGTGCCTGCTTCAGTTTTTTGCGGTGGCGGCTGGATCGCCTGCTCAGATAGCCGTCATAGCCACCTGCCAGAGAGGCACCACCCTGTATGCTGGAGTGGCTGTGCAGCAGGTAGATTTTGAAGTCTGTGCTGAAAGTCTGCAGTATCCGCTTTGCCTGCAGGCCGGTGGGACGTATGCCACTGATCACAATGCGGGGAAAGGTGGGGTGGTAGTATTGCCAGATTGAATTCATCTGGTCCGCAAGCAACTCCACTGACTTTTTTCCAAGTAGTGGGCAGCCGAACAACCAGCTCTCTTCGATGGGGGTCAGTATCACTTCCTGTTCTGATAAGCGGTGCTCGGCGAACAGTAGCAGATTGTTGGAGGACTCCTGAATCAGTAACCTGCGGTCGGGAGCAAAGGCATCATGAAAGGAGAGCTGCCAGGGTGGAGTGCAACAGAATGGGTCGACCTGGCTGGTGCTCAGTGCGGTGCGCGTCCAGGTGTTCAGCAGGGGGGAGCTGCCATCCAGTACACTACGGCTATCTGAAAAGAGGGATTCCATTTCTATTCAGGAGATTGAGATTAGTGAATGGCTACCCGATCCAGTCCATGCTGCTCTACCGCATGCAGTGCGCCAGGCAGTACCAGATCCACCGCTGATGTGAGTAGTTGTTTATCGATGGCTTGTAGCCTGTCGGGGGACTCCGGGTGTCCTGCCCTCATCTCGTGGAGATAGAATGAGGGGTGAGAGATAAAACCTGCATTCATGGTTGTGGCGGTAATCAATCCAAAATCCCGATTTTAGTAGAGCACCGTCGCCGGTTCAAAGAGCGATAGGTGTTGCTAATTCCACAGTAATTTAGTAAGGTATTTTTCAGGGCGAGCTTAAACGGATGGAGAGGTGATGATTACTACCAATAAAGTTGCTGCTACTGTACTGACTACCGGTAAAGGGGCGGGCTCTACATCGCTGCTGAAAACTGTGGTATCCGGGTCGGCGCTGCACAGCTCCGGATCCGTTTTCGGACTTGGAGTAAGTGTAGCGTCGCTCAGCACGGTTTTACTACTGCTTGCGGGGAGTGCAACAGCGGGTTATTACGGCTATCGTTTTGTTAAATCTACAATAGGGCAGCACAAGAAACGACATTGAGCGTTATCAAGTCGTTCT
>CAYQFH010000013.1:18344-33598 GCA_964416755.1 uncultured Piscirickettsiaceae bacterium
TGGAGTGCCAAAGTGGCCGTGATTGATGTGGGTTCTCCGACCGGTTTTCTGGATCGTGGAAGAGCGGCTGGCGTTTATGCCGATCTGTCATCGTACCTGTTCGAGAGTGCCTCGATCCCCTACCAGCTGGAGGTTGTCCCATACAAGCGGATGGTGAAGGGGCTGGATAGTGGGGGATATGATTGTGCCATCTTTTTCACCTCACCTGAACGACAGGCGCGCTATCATCAAGTGGGCATGGTGGTCACCAAAGAGATCATCATTGTTGCAGCCATTGACGGTCAGGGGAATCCCCTGCACCAGGTAAGACGGATCAGTGATCTGGAGGGGAAGGTGTTAGGAGTGATTCGAGGAGCGAACCTTGGCAAGGTGTTTGGGGCAATTCACCAAAATGAGAAAATCACAAAATCCGAACTGCCCAATTACAAGAGCGGTGTGAAGATGTTGCAGGCAGGCCATGTTGACCTCTTGATTGGTGGTCGTGAAACCGTGGAGCAACATTTCGATCATCAAGGCCACTTCTTCACACTGATGAAGAAGAGTTCATGGCTGCAGTGTTCGAAACAGACCGGAATAGAGGCACCACAATTGCGGCAGCTCTCTGCACTGATGCAGGATCGGGTACGTTTTGGAGAACAGATCAAAAAAGCCAACCTGAAATATGTGGAGTAGGTTGTAGTGAATAGAGCCACCCTCGCTTCACAGATCAACAGGATTGTAATTACAGTCTATCTGGCGATTGCACTCCCGATTTTGGGGTGGCAACTCTATGATGAGTACCGGCGAATTCAGCACCATGTTGAACGTGATCTGATCAATGCTCAGGAAATCTTTCAGGCACCGATGGAGACCGCATTCTGGCAATTTGATCAGCCTCAACTGGAGAGCATCATCAACAGCATCGTCAGCGATCTGCATATTGATGGCCTGGCGGTAGTACGCCATGTTGCAGATGGAGAGGATGAGTTGATCCACTTCAGTGGTGCAGTGCCAGAGGAGATACAGCAACTGCCGGTCTCATCGGATTTCAATTTTCAGATTCCGGACCGGCCTGAAGTTCTGCAGAGCAACAAACTGAATCACCGTTTTGATCTACTGGGTATGCGTGACCGGCATCAGGTCATGGCAACGGTAACGGTTTATGGCTCCCAGAGTAAAATCAAGGGGGAGTTTATTGATGTACTGGTTTCCGTGATGCTGGGAAATCTGCTGAAAATTACGGTGCTGCTGATGCTGTTCTATTTCGGAGTGAGCAGGATGCTGGCACGCACCCTGAGTGCAGTGATTGCCAAAGCGGAGGAAATTGACAATACACCAGCAGAGCGAGTGGCTCAAATTGATCACCTGGCAGTCGATGTATCGGATTCACAGGAGGTTGAACAGCTTAAATCGAGCTTGAATCAGCTGGTTGACCATAGTCGCTTGATCAGGAGTTATCAGGATGACTTGAAACGGGAGGTCTCAGAGCGGACGGCAGAGCTGGAGAAGGCGCTGCATGCAAAGGATGATTTTCTCGCCTCCATGAGCCATGAACTGCGTACCCCATTGACGACAATGATTGGTGTCAATGAGCTGCTGCAGGAGGAGATTGATGATGTTGATCAGCAACAGCTGCTCCAGGCCTCGATCTCCTCGAGCCATAACCTGCTTGCGTTGGTGAACGATATCCTTGATCTTTCCAAGATTGAGTCGGGAAAATTTACGCTCGACTACGCGCCCTTTGATCTGGTTGCATTGTTGAATGATCTGCAGCGGATGTTCGGGGTGACAGTACAAGACAAGGCGATCTCATTTGAGATCAAACAGCAGACTTCACCCACCTTTCAGCTATGGGGAGATGGCAAGCGCATCGGTCAAGTGTTGATCAATCTGATCAGCAATGCCATCAAATTCACTGAACAGGGGGGAGTAACGTTGACCTGTTCAGCAGAGAGCGGAGGGCTCTCTTTCTCTGTTGAAGACAGTGGGATTGGAATGGACCGGCGGACGCTGGACCGTCTCTTCAAGCCATTTGAGCAGGCTGACAACAGTATCTCCAGACGTTATGGAGGTACCGGATTGGGACTGCATATCTCCTGGGCACTGGCTGAACAGATGGAGGGCAGCATTGAAGTGGTCAGTGAACCCGGAAAAGGTTCCACCTTCACCTTCAAAGTACCGCTGCAGGAGAGCGATTTGCCTGTTTCCCAACACCAGAGAGAAGAGAAGGGTGATAACTTTTCTGTGCTTCAACAACAATTCAGTGGTCAGGTACTGGTGGTGGAAGATACTCCCGAGCTGCAGATGCTGGAGCAGCGTATTCTGGAGTCATTGGGACTTGTAGTCACTATTGCCAACCATGGAAAGGAGGCGATCGAGGCTGTTGAGCAGCACCCCTTTGACCTGATATTGATGGATCTGCAGATGCCGATCATGAATGGGTTGGAAGCAACTGCCACGCTACGCGAGCGGGGAGTGCAGACGCCGATCATTGCGCTGACTGCCAACGTCATGCAGAAACACCGCGATGCATTTGATCGTGCCGGATGTGATGGTTTTCTCGGTAAGCCCATTGATGAGAGAGAGCTGAAGCAGATTCTGGAGCGGTACCTGCCGTTGCGTCAGGATCGGGAGTATCTGGAGGCAATGGGCATTGAGGATCGGCGTAAAGGGGCAAGAAGAACAGAAGAGATTGCTGTGATCGATGATGATCGTGGCAAGCCGAGACGTCTGGCAGATCAGATTGGACAGGCACTGCAGAGACAGTCCGCAACAACCTGTGTCGCAGATGAGGCCATCGATGATGAGTTGATGGCTGTTTTCAGGGAGAGTGCCGCGAACTACACCCATGCACTTAAAAATGCATTGAGCAAAAGAGCGTGGGAAGAGCTGCGCAAGACGGCCCATACCGTAAAAGGCAGTGCAGCCTCGTTTGGTTTTAATGAAATTTCCAGAAAAGCGGAAGTCTTACTTTCAGTACTTGATGAGCAAGCACTGGATTCAGTCCCTGAATTGACAATGGATCTGATTATTGAGTTGGGAAAGATCATGTAAGCGTGAGGAGAGAGGCAGGGTCTGAGAATGTCGACACGATAAAATTTTTCCGGAAATGTCATTTTCTTACTATACTGAAAGGGTACGGTATTTATTGTTCGCTGAAGAGTCACAGTGGCGTCACCATTTGACGGAACCTTGAAGACGAAAAACAGTATGGCAGCCTCGACAGAACTTGCGCTTTCCCATCGCATCGGGAGCCACTATTTCATCCCGCTGGGAACGCTGCTGATTGTGATTCTGGTGGGGGTTATGGTGGTAACTACCGTGACCGATACCAAGCAGACACGTAGTGAGATCACTCATACCATGGAGCGGTATGATCGCAAGGCGTGGCTGGCAGCAGAGATGCATCTGTCTGCCTACAACCGTGCCATTATCCTCAGCCATATGATGCTGACGGGGGATCCGCTGGAATTTGATACCATGCTTGAGGTGATCTACGAGGAGGCCGCACGCCATATCAAGGCACGTGCAGAGCTGCTCACCTTGACCACCGAGGATGATGAGTTGGCAATTCTCAATCGTGTCATTGAACATACCCGGGTGGCTGCTCCGGTCATTGCAGAATCGATCAGCCTGTTGTCGATTGATGAGATAGCGGAGGCACGGGCATTGTGGGTCAACAACAGTGCGATTGATGCACATCAGGAGGCGCTGGAGGGGTTGCTGCAGCTGCGTCAGCTTCACGATCAGAAGCGACATGAATTTACTGGGTACTCACTGGCCCACCAAGCCAAGGCAAGCCACCGTACCATCTATATGGCGCTGGTCACTCTGATGCTCATCTTGATCATTGTCGGTCGATCCATCTATCTGCTGAGGCAGGCCAGTACACTGCTGGAGCAGCGCGTGGTGGAACGTACACAGGAACTGCAGCATGAGATTAGTGAACGCAGGGAGGCGGAGAAGCAGCTTCACCACATGGCCCATTTTGATTCATTGACCGGGATTCCCAACCGTTTTCTATTCATGCAGGAGCTGCGCAACAGGCTCTCGGATGCACAGCGTCATGAGACAGGGTTGGCGCTCTTCTTTATCGATTTGGATCACTTCAAGCGTATCAACGACATGTATGGTCATGAGTCTGGTGATGCTCTGCTCAGGTCCTGTGCATCGAGGTTGAAACAGCTTTTGCGGGACCATGACATTGCAGCCCGACTGGGAGGGGATGAGTTCACCGTTGTCATCAGCCAGTTCAACGGTCAGCATGAGATCCGCACCATTGCCAACCGGATGCTCTCGGAGCTTTCCGCCCCGTATCCACTTGACTCTCGTGAATTGATCACCAGCCCCAGTATCGGTATTGCACTCTTTCCCGATCCGGAAATTGTGCGTGAGGCAGATCAGTACAGTAATAACAGAGGGGAGCAGCTCGCCTATATAGAGAATACCCTGCTGCGCAATGCCGATATCGCCATGTACAACGCAAAGCAGCAGGGACGCAGTCAGTTCCGCTTCTTTGATGAGGATATTGGGTCGATGTTGACCAGGAAGATGAAGCTGACCGAAGTGATTCGCCATGCGCTGGAACGAGGAGAGTTTTATCTCCTCTACCAGCCTCAACTCAGTGTTCACAGAAACGAGATTCTGGGTTTTGAGGCACTGCTACGGTGGAGGGGACGACTGGAGGGAGAGGAGATTCCACCGGACCAATTCATTCCGGTACTGGAAGAGTGTGGTGCCATTATCGAGGTTGGACGCTGGGTAATGAGTAATGCAGCCAGTCAGTTGAAGCAGTGGCACCGGCAGGGATACGGGAATCTGAAGATGGCAGTCAACTTGTCGGTTCGACAATTCACTACCGATGATATTGTCGAAACCGTCAGTACAATCCTCAAGGAGTGCAAGCTGCCTCCACACTGCCTGGAACTGGAGATTACCGAGTCACTGATGATGGAACCCAATCCGGACAATCAGCAGAAGATCAACCAGTTCAAGCAGATGGGTATCCGTCTGGCGATGGATGATTTTGGTACCGGTTTCAGTTCGTTGGGCAGCCTGCGCTCGCTGGATCTGCACACCAACAAGATTGATCAGGTCTTCATGCGCAATATCCCGTTTGATCCGGAGGACATCTCCCTGGTGCATTCGATTATCTCCATCAGCCAGAATCTGGGGATGACGGTACTGGCCGAAGGGGTGGAGACTGAAGAACAGCTTGAATTCCTGCGTGAGAGTGGCTGCGATGAGTATCAGGGCTATCTGTTCAGTAAACCGGTTCCGGCCAGAGAAATTGAGTCACTGCTGCAACAGTAGACAGTCTCTTGTTCTGCCTCAACTTTTCAGCCATACGGCCTCTCTCTTGCCGCTTTTGGGTGGAAATCTTTAAATATTGACCTATTCTTGACAGTAACATTCGGTTTTATTTGGGTGTAACCGGGGGGCGCGGGGTCTCGCCCGTATCGGATGGGCAATGATCAATAGATTGATGACGGGGGGAAATAGTCACCAGGCAGAGGAGTAGCAATGGACATTCCGGGTGCTGTTCAGCGCTTCCTGGCTCCGCTATCGAAGCGTATTGAGGATGGGGTTACCGACTGGCTTCTGCATGAAGAGAAGCCGCGTGGCATTCCACTTCAGGACTTTACCAAGCTCTGTGAAGCGATGCGTCCGGCCGATGTGGTGCTGGTGGAGGGGCGCAGCCGGGTGGGACGTGCCATCCGTGCCATCTCGCAATCCCCCTGGACACATGCCGCACTCTATATCGGTCGGGCAGCCGAGGTCTCGAAGGATGCAGAGATGGGCAAGGTGATCCACAGCCACTTCCACGGAGATCCTGAAGAGCAGTTACTGGTCGAAAGCCTGCTCGGTAGTGGCATGATCATTACGCCACTCTCCAGCTATGCCGATGATGAGGTGAGGATCTGCCGACCCAGAGAGATCGCGGCCCAGGATGCGCAGGAGGTGGTGAAGATTACCGTGACCCAGGTAGGACGGGAGTACGATGTGCGTCAACTGCTCGATCTGGCCCGTTTTATCTTTCCCTTCGATATTCTGCCTCGACGCTGGCGCTCTTCACTGTTTCACCATAATGCGGGCAGGCCGACCCGTGCAGTCTGTTCGACGGTGCTTGCAGAGGCCTTTATGCGGGTGAAGTTCCCGATCCTGCCGGTGGTACGCAAAATCAATGAGGATTACTCGCTGGCCAAGCGTAATCCACGTCTCTTTACCCCGCGTGATTTCGACTACTCCCCCTACTTTGAGGTGATCAAGGCACCCTATATCCAGTTCAACCACTCCCTGTTCGGGTTGAGAAAGGATGGATATCGCAACTTGCCTTGGGAGTGTGATGAGAACATCTACTGCAACAGTCGCAAGGAGTGTTATGTCCTGGGTGAGGATCTGATTCTGGATGGAGACGAGGGGAGTAAACCATGAATATCATCGGATGGATATTGATTCTGATGGTTGTGGTAGTGGTACTACCCCCGATCCGTCGTAATCTGTTGACCCGTTATCTGTTCAACAGCCTCAAACGCAAGATGCCGGAGATCTCCGCCACCGAGCAGGAGGCGATCGATGCAGGCAGTGTCTGGTGGGAACAGAGTCTGTTTCGCGGCAAACCGGATTGGGAACAGTTGCATCAGCTTGCTGCACCGCAATTGAGTGCAGAGGAGGATGCCTTCCTCAATGGTCCGGTGGAGCAGCTCTGCGCCATGGTGGATGACTGGAAGATCAACCGCAGAGGGGATCTCTCCCCGGAGCAGTGGCACTTCATCAGGCAGCAGCACTTCTTTGCGATGGCGATACCGAAACGGTATGGCGGATTGGAGTTCTCCGCACTGGCCCACTCGGCGGTGATCCAGAAGATCGCCAGCCGTAGCGTGGCGACTGCGGTCACAGTGATGGTGCCCAACTCGTTGGGACCTGCCGAGCTGTTGCTCCACTACGGAACCGAGCAACAACGGGAGTATTATCTGCCTCGTCTCGCCAGCGGGAAGGAGATTCCCTGTTTTGCCCTCACCAGCCCCTGGGCCGGGAGTGATGCTGGTGCGATCCCGGACCGGGGAGAGGTGTTTGAGACGGAATTGCCGGGAAAGAGGGGGCTGAAAATTCGTCTCTGCTTCAACAAGCGTTACATCACCCTGGCGCCAGTGGCAACGCTGGTCGGGATCGCCTTCCAGCTGTTTGATCCGAACCATCTGCTGGGAGATCAGGAAAATGTGGGCATTACCGTGGCGCTGATTCCGGCCAACCATCCGGGGGTGGAGATTGGACGTCGCCACAACCCGTTGAACACTCCGTTTCTCAATGGTCCGATCCGGGGTGAGGACGTGGAGATCCCGCTGGAGTGGGTTGTCGGAGGAGCACAGCAGGTCGGCAAGGGCTGGCGCATGTTGATGGAGAGTCTGGCGGCAGGGCGTTCAATCTCACTACCGGCACTCAGTACCGGTGCCGCCAAATTGACGACACAGGTGGTCAGTAATTACAGCATGGTGCGGGAGCAGTTCGGGGTGCCGATCGGTCACTTCGAGGGGGTCTCCGAGCGTATCGCCGGGGTCGCCATCGCCACCTACCGGATGGATGCGGTGCGCCGTCTCAATGTTCAGGCGGTCGATCTGGGGGAGCGTCCATCGGTACTCTCGGCCATTGCCAAATACAACCTCACCGAGTCGATGCGACAGGTGGTCAATGATGGCATGGATATCCTCGGAGGCAAGGGGATCATCCTCGGCCCCGGCAATCTGCTGGGGCACCCCTACATGGCGGTTCCAATCAGTATCACGGTAGAGGGGGCCAATATTCTCACCCGCAGCATGATCGTCTTCGGTCAGGGGGCAATCCGCAGTCACCCCTGGTTGCTGAAGGAGATTGAGGCGATTCACGGGGGAGACCGCAAGGAGGCACTGCAGCGTTTTGACAAGGTGCTCTTCTCCCATGTTGGATCACTGCTCTGTGAGTTGAGTCGGGCCTTCTGGCTGGCGCTGACCCATGGATCTTTCTCGCACACTCCGAAACGGGTTTCACTGCCGGGAATTTACCAGCAGGTCAATCGCCTCAGTGCAGCCTATGCGGTGGCAGCCGATCTGGCGCTGATTGTACTGGGCGGCGAGATGAAACGGATGGAGTCGATCTCGGGTCGTTTCGCTGATGGGCTTAGTGGGCTTTATCAGCTCTCGGCGATGCTCAAGTTGCACCATGATCGCGGAGAACCGCGAGATGAGCAGGCACTACTCCGGGCTGCCTGCGAGCGTGAGATGGCGCGGGTGGAACAGGCACTGGATGGTGTAATTCGAAACTTCCCCTTCTGTTCCATTCGTATGTTGCTGCGTCTCTTTGTGCTGCCATTTGGTGTCCACCAGCGGGGACCGCAGGATCACCTGCTGCACAAGGTGGCACGACGGGTGATGCGCCGTGGCGCGCTGCGTGGACGGATGACCTGTGGCATCTACTTGCCGGAGCACAGTGGCGAGCCGTTGGCTGATCTGGACAGGGCGCTGGTGGCTGCGGAAGCGTGTGCCGCCATTCGCAAAAAGCTGAAGCGTCACTTTGGTTCCCATGCCATCCGGCCGGCAGTGTTACCGCAGGTGATCAACAGGGCAGTCCGGCAGTCGCTGATTGGGCAAGAGGAGGCGGACAAGCTCTATCTCTGGCTGGAGCTGCACAATCGCGTGGTTGCAGTGGATGACTTTGATGCCGGGGAGATTCTCTATGGATAAGCAGATCACTGGCAGAACAGTCTATCTGGTTGATGGTGCACGTACTCCGTTTATCAGGGCACGCGGTGTGCCAGGACCTTTTTCGGCCTCTGATCTGGCGGTTCAGGCGGGTCGGGTGTTGCTGATGCGTCAGCCATTCTCTCCAGAGGTGCTGGATGAGGTGATCATGGGCTGCGTGATACCGGGGCCGGATGAGGCCAATATTGCCCGCATCATCGCGCTACGACTGGGGTGTGGAAATGAGGTCACTGCATGGACGGTGCAGCGCAACTGTGCTTCCGGGATGCAGGCGCTTGACGCTGCCCGGCAACGGATCAGCAGTGGTGCATCGGATATGATTCTGGCCGGAGGCACTGAGGCGATGAGTCGAACCCCGCTGCTGTTGCGCCCTGAGATGGTGGTGTGGCTGGCACAGTGGCAGCGGGCAAAGACCGTTTCGAGCCGCCTCAAGGTGTTGAGACAGTTACGCCCCGCCTATCTGACTCCGGTGGTTGCACTGCTGCGTGGACTGACTGATCCGTTGGTCGGGCTGTCAATGGGGCAGACTGCAGAGGAGTTGGCATGGCGTTTCGGTATCAGCCGTTTTGAGATGGACCGCTTTGCGCTCGCTAGCCACCAAAGACTGGATAGAGCGAAAGCGAGTGAGGGATTTGACGAGATTGTTCCGCTGATCGGGCGTGATGGAGTGCTTTACGAGCATGATGACGGGGTGCGCCCGGATAGTTTGATGGAGCAGTTGCAGCAGTTGAAACCGGTGTTTGACCGCCCGAATGGTGTGGTTACTGCCGGTAACAGTGCCCAGGTGAGCGATGGGGCTGCACTGCTGTTGTTGGCGAGTGGAGAGGCGGTTGAACGCTATCAATTGCCAGTGCTGGGTGTGTTGGAAGATGTGGTGTGGCGTGGTCTGGATCCATCGCAAATGGGGTTGGGGCCCGCCTATGCCATTCCTCCGCTGTTGATGCGCAATGGTTTATTGCCGGAACAGGTTGATCGCTGGGAGATCAATGAGGCCTTTGCAGTACAGGTGCTGGCCAATCTCCATGCGCTGCAGAGCGATTCGTTCTGCCGGCAGGAGCTGGGTTTGGAGCAGATGTGGGGAGAGATTCCGCAGCGTGTGCTCAACTGTGAGGGAGGGGCAATTGCAATCGGTCACCCGGTCGGGGCCAGTGGTGCGCGTATTGTGCTCCATCTGCTCTATGCGTTGAAAGCGCGGGAAGAACAGTGCGGTGTGGCCTCGCTCTGTATCGGTGGTGGACAGGGTGGAGCAGCACTGATCAGAGCAGGAGAAGGACCATGAACCGAGCAGCATGGCGATTGGAGCAGGATCAGCAGGGAGTGGCGTGGCTCCATCTCGACTGCCCCGGCAGTGCGGTTAACACCCTCTCAAGTGCGGTGTTGAGTGAACTGGGACAGCGGCTGGATGAGGTGGAGGTGATGACGCCCAACGGAGTGGTACTCTGCTCTGACAAAGAGAGAGGGTTTATCGCCGGTGCCGATGTTGGAGAGTTCACCGCCATTGAGGAGATGGGGGAGGCGGAGCAGTGGATGGCAGATGTGCGCGCACTGTTTGAACGGATTGAGCGCTTGCCGGTACCGACAGTGGCGCTGATCCACGGTCACTGTCTTGGAGGGGGGCTGGAGCTGGCGCTTGCCTGTGATTATCGAATTATTGAAGCGCAGGGTATGGTCGGTTTTCCTGAAGTGAATCTCGGGATCTTCCCCGGTTTCGGGGGTACGGTGCGCTCGATTCGTCAGGTTGGGGTGATGGCTGCGATGAAGCTGATGTTGAGTGGACGTCCACTTCACGCCAGGGCGGCCATACAGGCGGGATGGGTGGATCAGGTGGTTCCACGACGCCATCTCTACGCTGCTGCAGTGCAGTGGATCGAACAGGGCCATGCCCGATGCCGAAAGCAGATTCCATGGTGGAAGCGTGTACTGGAGTGGGGGCCGTTGCGTGGAGTGGTTGCAACGCTGCTGCGTCAGGAGGTGGAGAAACGGGGGGTGGCAGAACACTATCCCGCCCCGTTTGCACTGATTGAGTTATGGGAGCGTTATGGAGGCAATTTGACACTGATGTATCGACAGGAGGGGAGAGTGGTTGCCGGGCTGCTGGTTGGCAGTGTGGCGCAGCAACTGATTCGTCTCTTCTTCCTGCAGGAGCGGATGAAGTCTCTCGGCAAGCGTGAGGGGCGACCTTTTACACAGGTTCATCTGATCGGTGCCGGTGTGATGGGGGGGGATATCGCCGCCTGGTGTGCGCTGAAAGGGTTGCGGGTCACGCTGCAGGATCGATCGCTGGAGGCCATTGCCGCTGCAGTGGCACGGGCTGCAACGTTGTTTGCCAGGAAATTGCATTCCAGACGGCAGCAGCAGGCGGCACTGGATCGGCTGATTCCGGATTCGCAGGGGGAGGGGGTGGCCCATGCTGATCTGGTGCTGGAGGTGATCGTTGAAGATCTGCAGATCAAGCGTGCACTGTTCCGTGAAATTGAACCGAAACTGCGCCCTGATGCGATACTTGCTACCAACACCTCCAGTATCCCTCTGGAAGAGCTGGCTGAAGGGCTGGAGCAGCCGCAGCGACTGGTGGGAATCCACTTCTTCAATCCGGTGGCAAAGATGAGGCTGGTGGAGGTGGTTTCAGGCAGAGAGACCCGCCCGGAAGTGGCGCAACAGGCTGCACAGTTGGTGAGTCAGATCGGCCGCTTGCCGTTGCCGGTACAGAGCTCACCGGGGTTCCTGATCAACCGTATTCTGATGCCCTATCTGATGGAGGCGGTCAATATGGTGGAGGAGGGGGTGGCTCCGGAGTTGATCGACCAGGTGGCAGTGCGTTTTGGTATGCCGGTGGGTCCGATTGAGTTGGCGGATCGGGTTGGGCTCGACATCTGTGTTGCAGTTGGAGATGAGCTGGTCGGGATGACCGGCGATGAGGTGCCCAAGCGTCTGCAACAGTGGGTGACAGAGGGAAGGCTGGGAACCAAGAGCGGTTTCGGCTTTTACCATTATGACCGTGGCAAGGTGGTTCATCGCAAGGAGAGAGGTGGTTCACCGCTGGATCCAGTGCTGGTGGGGGACCGCATGATACTGCGCATGGTCAATGAGGCGGTACGCTGTTTGCGGGAACAGGTGGTGGAGGATGGTGATCTGCTGGATGCCGGAATGGTGTTTGGTACCGGGTTTGCCCCTTTTCGGGGTGGAATCATCGGCTATGTCAGGACACGTGGCAGCGAGGCGATTCAGCAGCAGCTGGATAGATTGGCAGAACAGTTTGGTGACCGTTTCAGGAGGGATGCAGGATGGCAGCAGCTCAAAATCTGATTTTGCGAGAAGAGGTGGAACACCTCTCTGATCTATTCCGACGCAGGGTGGAGTTGACGCCTGAGGCGGTCGCCTACTGCGCCTATGATGCGCAACGCGGGCACTGGTTTGAGCTACAGTGGCAGCAGATGGCTGAACGGGTGGCGGAGTGGCGCACCCAACTACAGCAGTGGAGCGTGGAGGCCGGTGAGCGCCTGGCGATTTTGCTGGATAACAGTCCGGCCTGGGTGGCGATGGATCAGACCGCCGCTGCACTCAATCTGATTACAGTACCGCTATTCTTTCGTGACCGGGTGGAAAATATGGCCTATGTCATTGCTCACAGCGGTGCCAGAACGCTGGTGGTGCGTGGTGCGGAGCAGTGGGATGCGCTGCAGCCGTTGCTGGAGGATTCTGCACTGCAAAGGGTGATTCAGGTGGTTTCTGATTGGGAGCGCTCGGCAGAGCTGAGGCTGCTCTGGTCCCGTAATGAGATCACAGTGGAAGAATGCACACCGGTGCCACCGGAGTTGGCAACCATCATCTACACCTCCGGTACCACCGGGCAGCCCAAGGGGGTGATGCTTTCGCACCGCAATATTATCAGCAACTGCTTTGCCACTGCTTCGGTAACCCCGCTCTATCCTGAGGACCGCTTTCTCTCCTTTCTTCCGCTCTCCCATGCGCTGGAGCGCACAGTGGGCTACTACCTGCCTCTGTTGGCGGGGGCGAGCGTCGCCTTTGCCCGTGCCATTGAGACCATTCAGCAGGATTTGGTGGAGATTCGCCCGACGGTTCTGGTCTCGGTGCCGCGACTGTTTGAAAAGGTGGATGAGCGCTTTGAAGAGAAACTGGCTGCTGCTTCGCCACTGAAGCGACTTCTGGTGAGATGGGCGCAGCGAGTGGGACGAGACCATTTTCGGGTCTCACAACGTCGCTGCTGCTGGAAACTCAATCAGCTCTTCCATCCTCTGCTGGATCGGCTGGTCGGACAGAAGGTACGGGATTCATTGGGCGGGCGGTTGCGTATTGTGGTCTCCGGAGGTGCGCCTCTACTACCTTCTATCGCGGATCGTTATATCGGGTTCGGAGTGCCGATTCTGCAGGGATATGGACTGACCGAGTGTAGCCCGGTGGTGAGTGGTAACAGTCTGGAATGGAATGTGCCGGAGGGGGTCGGTAGAGCACTACCGGAGGTGGAGACCCGCATCGATCCGGTGAGTCATGAGCTACAGGTGCGCGGTCCCGGGCTGATGATGGGATATTGGGAGAATTTGGAGTCCACCCGTGAGGTGATTGACCATGAGGGCTGGTTTCATACCGGAGATGTGGCCAGAATGGGCGATGAAAATCTCTACATCACCGGTAGAATCAAGGAGATTCTGGTGCTCTCCAATGGAGAGAAGGTGCCGCCGGTGGATGTTGAACTGGCCATTCAGCAGGATCGGTGGATTGATCAGGTGATGGTGGTGGGAGAGGGACAGCCCAGCCTTACTGCACTGGTGGTACTCAGCCGGCAAGCGAAGAGTGATCGTCCAAAGCGGCTATTGCGCAGAATCAATCGACAGCTGCACGCCTTCCCCGGCTATGCCAAGGTGAAACAGGTGGTGATCTCTGGATACCCCTGGACTCTGGAGGCGGGGTTGGTTACACCGACAATGAAGCTGCGACGCAAGAAGATTGTGGAGCGTTTTCAGGAACAGATTGAATCCGCCTCTAAAAAATAGACCTTCTTTATACTTGACAAAAACAGTAAAGTATGTAGTATGGTGATCAAGATCTTCTCCCGGTAGAAGATGTTTCAGGCAAGCCTCACCGAAAGGGAGGCACGCAAAGCCACCGGCCTACCGAACGGGTTTCCAGGGCAGCGGGGTTGCGAGTACCACCAGCCTGTATACCCGAGGAGGCTCGCTAAATGGATAGTAAAGTCAGCAGCAACCCGTTCAAGACGGTAATCGTTCGACAATATCAGCTCAATATCCTGATTTCGGCTACAGCCTCAAGCTGTCTGCGCCCATCTGTTTTTGAAAGTTTGCCTCGGGTCTACAGATTGACTGAAACAGCATGACTTTGGAGGATGATTAAAATGAGAAAATATGCCTTTGATGATGATATGGATGCAGATGTTGATCCGGCAAAAGCCTTTGGTTACCTGATATTCGGTCTCTCTATCCTGATTTTGGGGTTGTTCATGGGATAAACAGCAGCAATAGATTAAACCGTTGTTGTCCCTATGGTACCGTCATATCGCGACTACAACCGGACCTACTGCATCCGGCATCAATTCGCCACAATATTTTTATGTGATACAAAACAGATTCGAATGCGACTACACTGAATAGTTATAAATAAATATATCTATCTATCCAGAATGATATATTTGTAGTTTAGCTGCTTTCGGGGGAAGCAGTGTAGTGAGGGGAGGCTATAGTGCCCGCAAACAAAAATGTCTTTATGAAGGTGGACTTTGGACTGATTGTCCTGCTCGCCTTTGTGATCTATCTGTTCTACCAGTTGACTGATGCACGCATTGAGACAGAGCGTGATCTGGCGCTGAAGATGGTCCAGTCTCAATTGGAGCTGAAACAGAGAATCTTGCAGGAGTTTCTGGCAAGAACCCTCGATCACATTGATGGACTCGCCTCGGAGAAGGTGGCTCGGCGGGTCATCGAGAATGGTGTGGCAGAGGGAAGGGTACAACTGGAAGAGAGTTTCCGCACACTGCTGCTGCGCAACCCCGATTATGCACAGGTTCGCTGGATTGATGGTAGCGGGATGGAAATTGTCCGTGTGGAACAGAACAATCAGACTATCCGCGTGCTGCATGAAAGTGAACTGACCGACAAGGCGGGACGCTACTACACACAGAATGTACTGCAGTTGAAGCCGGGTGGATTCTACATCTCTCCGCTTGATCTCAATGTGGATGGTGGGCTGGTGGAGCAACCCTACCGGCCGATGATCCGTATTGCCCGCAGGCTGCCGGAATCCAAACAGGGAGAAGATCAGGGTTTCCTGATCATCAATGTTGCAATGAAGCGCAAGTTGAATGATCTGCTGTTGGAGAGTGAGTTGCACCAATTCTGGATGCTCAACCATAACGGAGAGTGGCTGCGTGGTCCGGAGAAGAGGTTGGAGTGGCAGTTCATGTTCGGGCGCAGTGAAACCATAGAGCAACGTTATCCCGGTGCACTGGCAACCATTCGGTCACAATCGCTGGAGAGCTTTGATGATGGTGAGGGTGGTCAGATCGCC
>CAYQFH010000014.1:0-32343 GCA_964416755.1 uncultured Piscirickettsiaceae bacterium
GCGCATTGAAGCTGTGGTTGGAGAACATGTGGACCTCATCAATCAGGTAGACCTTGTAGCGCCCCTTAGTCGGCATGTACTGCACGTTATCGAGTAACTCACGGGTCTCATCCACCTTGGTACGGGAAGCCGCATCCACCTCGATCAGATCGACAAAACGCCCCTCATCAATCTCGTGGCAGGTAGCACACTCACCACACGGTGTTGCAGTGACGCCGTGGGTTTCACAATTGAGAGACTTGGCAAAGATTCGCGCTACAGTCGTCTTGCCGACCCCGCGGGTTCCGGTAAAGAGATAAGCGTGGTGCAGTTGATCCCGATCCAGCGCATTGATCAGCGCCTTGAGCACATGCTCCTGCCCCACCATCTCGCTGAAGTTGCGAGGACGCCATTTACGAGCAAGAACCTGATAGGACATTAAATCTCTTTAATCAATTAACTGTTTTTCTGGTTCAGATTGCATCTAAACGGTTTCAGAGCAAAGCAGAAAATGTGAGTCTACACGGGTAAACGACCATTTTCTAATGCAGCTATGGGACCGTTTAGGTGTAAGCTGGGCAAGAAGAAAAGGGTGGTCGGACACATCAGCCACACCCCGGCACATGAGTCTGCTGCTGCCGCTGCTCCCTTCCGGGCCTGACGGGGTTCACAACATATCATTGCGAGGGGACCAATGCGGCCGACCATTAAATGAACGGGGGGTATGATACCAAATGGTCTCTGTGAAGATGTAGTTTTTCGGTAGCTTCTGTATCTATCAATCTACCAATAACCTGCGAGATTTTGCACACTCCGAAGTGTTTTACCTCGAACTCTCTTGCGAAATCAATCGCTCCAATTGCAGTTGTAGTTCTGGAACCGCTTCGGTTGCCGTTTTCCAGAGAATACCAGTATCCACATCAAAGTAGGCATGAATCAGCCGGTTGCGAATCCCCACCGCCTCACGCCACGGGATCTCAGGGCTTAACTGGCGGGTCTCGTCAGACACCTTGCCAGCCGCCTCACCAATGATCTCGATAGCACGAATCAGGGCAAAACAGAGTTTTTCATCCTGACCCAGATCCGCTTGCTGCTGACCCTAGACAAATCGACCCACCGAACGACAGGCATCGATCATGTGGTGGATTCGTACCCGATCCTCAGGCTGCATACTGCACCTCCGCACTGTTCAGCACCTCCTCCCGGAAGTAGCGTGACAGCTCGTTGGCGGTACGCAGGTCAGTCTTCATTCCCAATAGATCAGAAAGCTCGATCTCCATTCCGGCCATTGCGAACAGATTTGGGATATGTTCCGGCTCAAACTCCACCAGCAGATCTACATCACTCTCCGCCCGAGCTTCTCCCTTGAGGTGTGAGCCAAACAGGGAGAGGCGACGGATATGGTGGCGCTGACAGTAGTCCACCAAGGTCTTTTCAGAAATATTAAAGCTGGAATGCATCAGAATTCTCCTTGTTATTATGACCCATTCAAACAACTCCTCACAATGACTAATGGGGTACCTCTTGCGCCTCCAACTTCTCCAACTGCTTGAGAACCGCATCCTTGGTCGGCTCCAGCACACAATCAAGCCGTCGCAGCACCACCATCGGCAGCATCACCAGACGATACTGGGGCGGGCGGTATGGCCCCCGCAAGCGGTTGGCGATCTCCCAGATTTTTCCTTTTAGTTCTTCGTGCGCTTGTGTGTTCAACAGTATTGATCCCACATTCCAGTTTCGGTGGATGCACTGGCAATTTGTAGCTAGCTGCAGTTGTACTAATGTACTGCATAACCCCATATAATCCAATAATTAGGCCAGATTTGAGGAGAGAACCATGGCACGCCACTACAGTATCAGGAGCTTCTTCCGGCAGATGCCGAACGCACTACTGGAGCGCTACTCCGAGCAGAAAGGGGTATTCAATTGAGCTATTTGCAAAATTCACCAGCAGACTACGCTCAATGGCATTGCAAGACAATTCAATATGCCGGGGGAGTCTCTGGATGATCGGTAAGAGAGTGAATTTTAACCACCGCTGTTAAGAGGTTTGTATGAGTGTTGCTGTGACCAGACAAGCTTCTGAGTACGACTCAACTTCTTCAGTTTTGGCTCGGCAATCGAGGCGGCACTTCGACTCTCGAACTGCTCTACTCCTAAAATACGAAGTGGCGGATTAATCCGGGTAAATTTCGCCCCCTTACCCTGCTGATGAACCTTGAAGCGACGTTCAACATCGTTGGTGATTCCACCATAGAGATAGCCGTTCTCACACTCCAGCAGATAGAGGTACCAAAGCTGCTCTTTCTCCTCGGCAGACACTACTTACGTTTGGTAAAGCTCTTGAGGCGCTGGCGTTTCTTGATCTGCCGGTCAGTCAGTTTGTTCTTGCGGCCCGCATAGGGATTTTGAGTGGTCTTGAACTCCAGCCGGATCGGTGTCCCCTCCAGACGAAACGCCTTGCGGAACTGGTTCATCAGATAGCGGCGGTAGGCGTTGGGAACCGACTGCAGCTGATTGCCGTGAATCACGATCCGTGGCGGATTCTGCCCTCCCTGATGGGCATAGCGCATCTTGATACGGTGGCCATGTACCAGTGGTGGTGGATGGGAGGCGATGCTCTCTTCCAGAATCCTGGTCAGATCCGGTGTCTTCATGGTTTTGCGCGCTGCTCGGTAGGCGTGATTGACCGAAGCAAAGAGGTCCCGGATGCCACTGCCATGTAGCGCAGAGATGGTGTGCTGTTTCGCATAGTCGATAAAATGAAGTCGGCGCTCCAGCTCATCCAGATTGCGCTTGCGATCATCGGCTTCCATACCGTCCCACTTGTTGAAGCCGATCACCAGAGCGCGACCGGAGTCAATCACCATCCCCAGCAAGGTGGCATCCTGATCGGTCATCCCTTCCCGCGCATCCATCACCATAATCACCACGTTGGCCTGCTCAATCGCCTGAAATGCCTTGATGACGCTGAACTTCTCAACGGTATCGTGTACCTTGCCCCGACGCCGGACCCCCGCGGTGTCGATCAGTTTATAGCTGCGTCCATTCTCTTCAAACGGCACCTCAATGCTGTCACGGGTGGTACCCGGCATGTCATAGGCCAGCACCCGATCCTCCCCGATAAGACGGTTGATGAGGGTTGATTTACCCACGTTGGGTCGTCCCACCACAGCCACGCGAATATCGCGCTCCTCCTCTTCATCGGCAGGTTCATCTTCGGGAAATGGCTGCAGCACCGCCTCCATCAAGGCGGCGATACGGTGGTTGTGTGCGGCAGAGATCGCCAATGGCTGCCCCAATCCGACCGCATAGAACTCGGCATTGGCCATATCCTCATCCAACCCTTCGGTCTTGTTGACCACCAGATGAATCGGTTTCTCCAGTTGGCGCAGACGGTTGGCAATCTGCTCATCGGCAGCAGTCAGACCGCCACGCCCATCCACGATAAAGAGCACACAGTCCGCCTCTTCGATCGCAAGCCAGACCTGCTCCTCCATCAGGGTTTCGATGCCTTCAGGATCATCACTCAAACCACCGGTGTCGACCACCATATAGGGGCGGGCACCATGCTCTCCCCCCATATCAAATTTCGCCATGCCATACTGACGATCCCGGGTCAGCCCGGGAAGATCGGCCACCAGTGCGTCACGGGTTCCGGTCAATCGGTTGAAAAGGGTTGATTTACCCACATTGGGGCGACCCACCAGAGCAACTACAGGAACCATCGAGCGTCTCTATATCAGGGGGTGATCAGCGAGAGACGCCCGCTTTTGGCGTAGCTGACAACACCCTCACCATAGTCCAGTACCGGGGCACTAAAGCCGGATTTGTCGAGCTGAATACGTCCGACAAAGCGACCATCTTCAACCGCCAGCCAATGGAGATACCCTTCACTATCTCCGACCACAATGTGGCGACCATCAGCCAGCGGAGAGGTTGGTGCGCGGTTCTTCAGCCCCTCCTGCCTCCAGAGCGCACTCCCTTCATGTCGGTCAAAGGCCCAGATTGCTCCTGCCTGATCAGCCACAAAGAGATATTTGGCCTGAATCTCCGGGGTCATCAAACTGCTTAACTGGCGCTTCCAGAGCAGCTCGCCGGACTCCACATGGAGTGCAGCCAGATTGCCTTGATAGCCGACCACATAGAGTGTATCACCGACAACAACTGGTGATGCATCAATATCAACCATGCGCTCGATCTCGGTTCGTCCACGTGGTGAAGTCACTGACTTGATCCAGAGCTCACGTCCATCATCCAGAGAAAGTGCGACCACTTCACCGCTATCAAGCCCGGCAAAAACCTTGCCGCCTGAAACCACTGGTGAGCTGGTACCACGAAGCGTCAAAACTGGCACCTCACGCTCATAACTCCACAACTCAACGCCATCACGGCTGTTCAGCGCACGTACTTTTCCATCTGCAGTGCGTACCACAACACGTTGCTGTTCTGTCGTTGCAACCGGAGCAAGAATTTCACTCAGCAGATTGGCCGACCAACGCTCTGTACCACTCTTACGATCCAGTGCAATCAATCGCCCCGATTCGCTACCGATATAGACATTTTCATGATCAACAGAGACCCCACTCATGATGCGCTCATCCAGAGCAATACTCCAGACACTCTCTCCTGAAGGTAACGCAGTGGCAGTGATCTCCCCGTCCACCTCGGCAGCATAGAGCCGATTCTCCAGGATCTGATGGTGCAGTTTGACAACCAGGCCATCGGTGCCGGAACCAACAGATCGATCCCACAACTCCAGTGGTGCAACCTCCGCCTTGAACGCCCTCAATTCGGCAGGCGCAGAGCGATCCGGTTTACCACTCCCCATCCAGTCATCGACCGTATCGGTCACTGTCGAACAGCCAGTGAATGAGGCTGCAACAGCAAGTACCAGCATGCTGCGAAGCATTGGGCTCATTATGGTGTCACCTCGGCCAGCTTCATTTCAATCAGATCACGTCGTTCATCGACGCTGTCCATCTCCTGCAGTGCAACCATATAGGCCTGCTGCGCAGCACTGTTGTCGCCCTGCTTGCGCAGTGCATCTCCCTTTACTTCATTGACATGCGAGCGATACATGCTCTCTTCCAGTTGAGAGAGCTGTTTCAGCGCCTGTGCAGCATCCCCCTCGCTGAGATAGGTGCGGGCAATACCGAGACGGGCCAATTGACGTGGAGAATCAAAATCACTGTTCTCCAACACCCACTGAAAACGGACACGGGCCGCAGGCAAGTCTCCCCGAGTCACTTCCATTGCAGCCAGCCCCAAGGCACCATTGGCCGCATAGATGGTTCCCGGATATTGATTCAGTAACTGATCCCCTACAGTAGAGGCTTTTTCACGGTTCTCCTGAATCAATGCACTCTGCATCTGCTCAAAATACTGGGAGGCTGCCATCCCTTGGCTATCGATATAGTTATGCCATGCCTTCCAGCCAAACAGCAGCATCAACCCCAGAGAGACACCAAGCACCAGAGAGGTACCATTCTCATTCCACCATTTTTTAAGCTGCTCGATCTCATCCTGATCGGTCGTATTGATTTCCATTGTCTATCCTGTTTTTAAAATTTTTCACCACAGAGAACACAGAGTGCACAGAGGGGTAATCAACGGTCAATTATAACTTCTGAGCAATTCAACTACATCTTCAATTGAGAGGGTCTGTTGCTCCAGTTCCCCTTTCAGATCCTTGACCGTGAGCTGTTGATGGTCGAGTTCATCATCACCGACTACCAGAGCGAAACGGGCACCTGATTTGTCCGCACGCTTGAACTGCGCCTTGAAGCTGCCGCCTCCCAGATTAGTCACCAGCTGCAGCCCGGGCACCGCTGTACGCAGTTGTTCCGCCAGCACCAGACCTGCTGTTGTGGCACGCTCTCCAGCCAATACCAGATAGGCATCAGGAACCATCGCATGATTGAAGTTCTCCTGCTCTTTCATCAACTCCACCAACCGCTCCAGTCCCATGGCAAAACCGACCGCTGGAGTGGCCTTGCCACCAATCTGCTCCACCAGCCCGTCATAGCGTCCCCCGGCACAGATGGTGCCCTGTGCACCGAGTAGTGTAGTCACCCACTCGAATACGGTACGACCATAGTAGTCGAGGCCACGTACCAAACGCGGGTTGATCTCATAGCTGATTTCCATGCTATCGAGTGCCGACTTGAGCTGCTCGAAATGGTTACGATCCGCCTCATCCAGAGAGTCCTCCAGCACCGGAGCAGCAGCTATCATCTCAGCCATATCGGGGTTCTTGCTATCGAGAATGCGCAGCGGATTGGTTCCGAGACGACGCAGACTGTCCTCATCCAGCTGTTCAATATGTTCTCTGAAATAGGTTACCAGCTTGTCACGGTAGAGGGCACGAGAATCGGCAGAGCCGAGGGTGTTGAGTTGCAGAGTCACCTCATCGATCCCCAACTGCTGCCAGATTCGAGCGGAGATGGCGATCAGCTCCGCATCGACATCCGGCCCCTCCAGTCCGAACACTTCAACACCGAATTGATGGAATTGACGATAGCGGCCCCGCTGAGGACGCTCATGGCGGAACATCGGTCCGGTATACCAGAGGCGCTGCGCCGGTCCGCGCAGCAGTCCGTTCTGAATCACCGAGCGCACACAGCCTGCTGTCCCTTCGGGACGCAAGGTCAAACTGTCACCATTGCGATCCTCGAAGGTGTACATCTCCTTCTCGACGATGTCTGTCACCTCACCAATGGCACGCTTGAACAGACCGGTCTTCTCGACGATCGGCATGCGCACCTCATGGTAACCGTAGCCATTAAGGGTGTCGCGCAGGATCTGCTCTACCCTCTGCCACAGGCCGGAATCTTCCGGTAGCAGGTCGTTCATTCCACGGATGGATTGTATCTTTTCACTCATGCTTCTATTCCATTACTCACGTACGTGCTGCAAGCTGGGCGCGTACTTGCCGTTCCAGCTCATCCACCAATGTCTCATTGTCCACCTTATGGTCGGGTACTCCCTGCAGGTAAACCAAATTAGGCTCACCACCGGTGACCCCTACCGCCACCTCCTTTGCCTCGCCCGGCCCGTTGACCACGCAACCGATGACCGCCACATCAATCGGTTCGATGATATCTTCCAAGCGCTCTTCCAGTGCATTGACGGTAGCAATGACATCAAAGTTCTGTCGTGAGCAGGAGGGACAGGCGATCAGGTTGACCCCCTTGCTACGCAGATGGAGACTCTTGAGGATATCAAAACCGACCTTGATCTCCTCCACCGGATCGGCCGCCAGTGAGACCCGGATCGTGTCACCAATTCCTTCGGCTAGCAACAGACCAAGACCAACCGAGGATTTGACAGAGCCACTGCGCAGTCCACCCGCTTCGGTGATGCCGAGATGGAGAGGCTGTTCGATCTGATCCGCCAGCAATTTGTAGGCGTTGACCGTCATGAAGACATCGGAGGCCTTGAGACTGATCTTGTACTCCTGAAAATCGAGCCGGTCGAGATAATTGATATGGCGCATCGCCGACTCCACCATCGCCTCCGGAGTCGGCTCCCTGTACTTCTTCTGCAGATCCTTCTCCAGCGAACCCGCATTGACCCCGATACGGATCGGAATATTGTGATCACGTGCCGAAGCGACCACTTCGCGTACCCGATCCTCCTTGCCGATATTGCCGGGGTTGATGCGCAGGCAGTCAACGCCCAGCTCTGCCACTCGTAGTGCAATCCTGTAATCGAAATGGATATCCGCCACCAGTGGCACAGTGGTCTGCTTGCGGATCTTGCCAAAGGCCTCTGCAGCATGCATGTCGGGAATGGAGATACGGACGATATCAGCACCCACCTGCTCCAACGCCTTTACCTGTGCCACAGTGGAGGTGACATCGGCAGTATTGGTATTGGTCATACTCTGCACCGAAATCGGTGCATCCCCACCCACTGCAACAGATCCCACCTGAATCTGGCGGGACTTTCTGCGCTGAATGGTGGGTGCCTGGTTCACTCCTCTCCTCCAAGGACAAACTGGGCAATATTGTTGTCATCGATATAGTTGAGGTGGTCAAACGGCTCGCCATTGAACTGTACCCGTACTCCAATGGCATTCCCCAGATTGACCTCCAGTGGCAGCGGTCCTTCGAAATCTTCGACGGCACCGGCATCGAGCATGCGCTTGACGATGACCCGGCCCAGACCATCGGTTACCTGAGTAAAGGAGCGATCGATATAACGGATGGTAACGGTGCCACGTTTCTCGATTGGCGCAGACTCTTCCACAACAGTTGCAGGTGCATCCGTGACAACTTCCTCTGCAGCAGGGGTTGTTGCCGGCACCTCTGATGGAGTGGCTTCAGCTTCAGGGGCTGTTGCCGAGGCTGAATCTCCACGTTCTACAGTTACAGGCTTGACCATTTCTGGCTGATCAGCCTCTGATTCCGACTGAGCGGTATCTGGTTGCTGTGCCTCTGCTGATGTAGTGACAGGAGGGGAAACAACACGTTCTTCAACTGCAGGTACACTTTTTTCAGTCATGGTCTCATCCACCACGGGGGGCTGATCATTCAGATTTCCGCTAACAAAGAACAGCACCAGCAACACCACAACAGCGGCCAGCAGATAAGGCAATAGTGACCGTTTGGAAGCATAGGTTTCATCCGCCTCGTCCAGACGGATATCGGAGGTGCGGCATGCCTTGATCTGTCCCGGTTGAATTTCGACCCCAAGAAAACGGGCATAGTTGCGCAGGAAGCCCTTGCAATAGACCTCTGGCAGATTGTGTGAAGGTTCACGCTCCTCTTCAAAATCCTGCAGTAACGCACTGTCGATCTTCAGATGGTGCGAAGCGTCCTCAATCGTTAACCCCCTGGCCTCGCGATGGGCTCGTAGCTGTCTACCCAGTGAAGCTTCCGTACCGGATTGCTGACTCTCTGTTCCACTCATTACTGCTCTTCTCCACACGCTTTTTGATTGTTTTTTGCAACCTCCGGGGTTGCATATTGCGGGTTATTGATCGCCCGTAAAAAATAGTGATCCGCCTCTGCCGTTCTGCCCAGCCGACAGAGCAGAACGCCATAGCCAT
The DNA here is from genome assembly GCA_964416755.1 of uncultured Piscirickettsiaceae bacterium. Lineage (GTDB taxonomy): Bacteria > Pseudomonadota > Gammaproteobacteria > Thiopontia. Next base: position 9,035 of record CAYQFH010000014.1, read on the forward strand.
TTTCAGCCTCAGGATACCCCGAGCTGTTCTGCAGTGCCTGTTGAAAATAGTGCTCTGCCTTACGATTGTTCACACTCCGCATCTCAATCAGTGCCAATGCGTAGTGGATTCTGGGCCACTGCCCCATCTCTGGTGAGGCATAACTCAATGCCTTCTGCAGATGCTCATGCGCCAACTGCAAGCGTTCCTTCTCCAGGTAGGCCAGCCCCAGTTCAAGCTGCACTGAGACCTGTTCTCCTGTTTCAGCTGTCTGCTGCAACGATGGCTTCATGCACCCGGAGAGCAGCGTTACAAACAGGGAAAATGTGAAAAATCTACTCCACATGGACAGCCTGACTGCGTCGAGTGCGATCCTGGAATTGCCCGGCCAGTTGTCCACAGGCAGCCTCAATATCCTCTCCACGAGTTTTTCGGGTGACCGTGGTCAAACCCGCCTTGATCAACTGACTGCGAAAACGGTCAATGGCCCTCTGTGTCGGGCGTTCATATTGCCCACCAGGATAGGGATTGTACGGGATCAGATTGATCTTTGAGGGCACCCGCTTCAACAGCTTGACCAGCGCACGGGCATCCTCATCCCGATCATTCACACCGCCAAGCAGAATATACTCAATGGTCACCCGGGCCCGTGGTGAACCCTCCACATAGCGCTGACAAGCAGCGATTAACTCCTTGAGTGGATATTTCTGGTTGATCGGCACGATCTGATCACGCAACTCATCATTGGTGGCATGCAGTGAAACCGCCAGACTGACATGACACTGTGCCTTGAGCTTGTCAATCATCGGCACTACACCGGCAGTACTGAGGGTGATACGACGACGGGAGAGACCATAGGCGAAATCCTCCATCATCAACTCCATCGCCGGGACCACCGCATCGAAATTGAGCAGCGGCTCCCCCATTCCCATCATCACCACATTGGTGATGACACGCTGGTGAGACCCCGGACCTTCTCGCCCTAGCAGCCGATCCGCCAGCCACACCTGAGCAATGATCTCTGCTGAGGAGAGGTTGCGACTGTATCCATGCTGTGCGGTATTACAGAAGGTGCAGTTGAGGGTACACCCCACCTGAGAAGAGACGCAGAGGGTACCGCGTCCATCCTCCGGAATGAACACCGTCTCGACCGAATTGCCATCCTCCAGCTTGAAGAGCCACTTGCGGGTACCATCTTCAGAGAGGCGATCTGCAATCACCTCCGGCAGCTGTACTACTGCACTGTTTTCCAGTTTTTCACGTAGTCCCTTGCTCAGGTTGGTCATCTCGACAAAATCGGTCACTCCCTGTTGATGAATCCACTTCATCACCTGAGAAGCGCGAAAAGCCTTCTCCCCCATTTCGGAGAAGAAGGCTTCCAGTTGTGCTCGATTGAGCCCGAGAAGATTAACGGGTTCTTTCACACACTCCCTCTGGAAAAAAGTATTTGATCTCCTCAGCAGCTGTCTCAGGTGCATCGGAGCCATGTACTGCATTCTCGTCTACCGTCTCGGCGAAGTCGGCACGGATGGTACCTTCAGCTGCTTCCTGTGGGTTGGTAGCACCCATGATCTCACGATTCTTGGCGATCGCATTTTCCCCTTCCAGAACCTGTACCATGACTGGACCGGAGGTCATAAACTCAACCAGATCATTGTAGAAAGGGCGCTCCTTGTGAACCGCGTAGAAACCACCGGCCTGCTCTTTTGTCATATGCAGCATCCTGGAGGCAACGATCTTCAGACCGTTGGACTCGAAACGGGAATAGATCTTGCCGATTACATTCTTGGCAACTGCATCCGGCTTGATGATAGAAAAGGTGCGCTCAATGGCCATGTTTTTTTCTCCAAAAGATAAAAATCGACCCGCCAATCAGCGGGTCAAGGTTGAAAAATTTGCGGGCGAATTCTACCACCACAGAGCAGGATGTGTTTAGTGTTTTGTATCCTCTTCAACCGCTCCGGCACTGTCTTCCTGAGCCTGTTGTGCCGCCTGTTGCTGAGCAATCACCTGCCCTCCAACCTTGGCTGCTTCAGAGAAGTGGCGGGTAACCAGACGGCGCAATTCATCAATCTGTGTCAATGCATAGTCCACGTCGGGAAAGACTGCCGGCATCTCGATCAGTTTGCCATCTTCCGCCAACAGTGCAGTCTGCACACTGATTCCGGCAGCAGTGGTATTGACCACAAAGACACTGCGGCCAGTGATATTTTCGCCTTCTGCGCCTGTTTCTACCTGTGATTCTGATTGTGCCGCCTCTTCAGAACCAACCTTTTCCGGTTCCTCTTTTTTGATCGATAGCGTTTTTCTGCGTGCCATGGATTCTGCCCCAATTTCAGCCAAATGTTAATCGTGGAGAGGATTATAAACTGGCAACCGTTGCGTTGCGCTGTTTTGCAACCGTTCCGGCACCACTCACATCGACCAGAATAGAACGCACATCAGCCACTTTCACACCCAGCTTTTTCTTCGCTACCGAGAGTCCCAATAGCACAATATGGCGCTTGTCCATCACGCTCTCCATTTCGGGAGAGACACTGATGACCAACATGTTATCGGGGGAGACGCCAACAACCACCTTCTCATCCTGAGTTGGAGTAAGCTGATAATCACTCTCCACGTAACGTACCCCCTCCAGGCTGAGATCAACACTCTGCTGGTAGGATGGACCGAAGTCATTGCTGGTTGCCGAAAGGCTCTGTCCCTTGTCAGAGACAGTTACTGAACCACTCACCTCTGCACCATTTCCGGTGTCTGTGAACAGCACCATACTGGCAATTTCAACCGAAGATGCACCATCCAGGCCGGGGCCAGTTGTATCACCCGTCTCGATGACTGCACTCTCTCCATCTACCTTCATGCTCATCTGTACCACCTCACCATCACCGGAAAATCTCATACTGCCGAGATCATTGGTAGCCAATTCGGTGGTTGCAGTTGTACTCTCCACCGACTCTTGTGTATCAACCTGAGTTTCAGCTGTATTGCCACCTTCAGCTGCTTCCACAGTGAATTCCGCTGCATTTGAGCCAGACTTGTTCTGGTTTGCTGTAGAGGTCGTTGCGGCAGAACCATCAGCCACGGTTGACGTGCCCTCGGTTCCTGTAGACTGTACAGCCTGTGCTGTAGCGGTTTGAGCAGTATCTGCACCTCTACCTGTGGACTCGCCAGCACCACTTGCAGTAGTGGTAGGTGAACTTTCAGCGCTGGCCGTGGCAGTATTGCCGGTTAATGCGGTAGTGGTAGTTGTATCTGCAGAGGTAGTGGCCTGTGTTGCGGTTTCATTTGCCCCGTTAGCCGATGAGTTGCCCTCTGTGGTAGCGACCGCTGTGGTTGTCGATGTAGCAGTAGCTCCTGAAGCAGTACTGTTCTGTCCACCAGCAGTCCTGGTAGCGGATGCTTCTGTACCTGCAGTTACATTGGCTCCAGAAGGTCCATCCGATGTCGTACTGCTCTGAACACTGTTTCCTGCAGTTGAAGATCCACCAGCTGATGTTGTTGTTACTGCTGCACTGGCAGTAGATGTGGTTGCCTGACTACCTGATCCAGTTGTTGCAGAACCTGCGCCACCAGTGCGGTTCGTAGCTGTGGTTACTGTAGAAACAGCATCAAATCGGGTATTGTTTCCAACTGTTGAAACACTATTTACTGCCGCAGTGGTTGTGGTTGTAGAGGTCGTGCCAGTCCCGGATTGAGTCACTGTTGCGCCACTACTTCCTCCTCCAGTAGTGGGGGTACTGGCGGTGGTTGTAGAACTGTTAAGAATTGAAGCAGGTCTAGTGGCAGCGTTATTCCCGCCTGTTTGTACACTCCCTGTGTTGCCGGTAGATGTACTACCCGTGGATGCTGTGGCTGCACTTCCTCCTGGCAGAGCAGTTGCCCCCGTAATTCCACCAGAAACAGGTGCTGAGGCAAAGGTTCCGGTTAAACCAGTTGCAGAGGTGCCTCCCAAGCTTGTACTACTCGACGTTGAGCCGGCGAACGCTGGCGTAATCACTGAACTTGTTCCTGATGTACCCCCTCCAGTAGCACCTCCGGAAAATGAGCCACCTGAAGGTGAAGTGGTTCCAAAGTTGGTGGTTATACCATTCAGACTTGGAGAGCCTGTGGTACCGCCACTACCGCCACTTCTACCAAAATTGAACGTGGAGAGGGGATCAAAACTGGTGGCAACTGACCCTGCAGTGCCACTGGTTGTTCCACCGCTTCCGGTTGGTGAGGTAGTAACTCCATCAGCTTTCGGTGCCGTCAAAATCGGTGGAGGATTCACCACAATAGCCGCATTGATGTCAGCCGTCAGGGTACTGGTCAGCAGGTAGTTACCCGCTGCTGCGCCAGCAAGTGTAAGCTGATTGAACTCAATCGCCTTGCTCGTGCCAACCGTATTGTCCGCGAACGTACCCACTGCAGTGCCACTCAGAGAGAGTGCGTCACTGTTATAGTAGAAGCCGTCACTGGAACCGCTTGCCCCTGCGCTAATGGCAGCCGTGCCACTGACAGTGGCACTGGTATTGCCATCAAAGGTCTTGTTGGATGCGGTCAATCCCTGAATATTAATTGCCTTCTGACTGATCGTGGCTGCATGACTTGTATCAGCCAGGGTGTAGTTGGATGCCAGGCCACCGCCACCACCATTACTCAACGTGTACACAGCGGTGGCTGTACGGCTGCCCGCATTGGCGCTGTCAAAGGTCGCTGCTGCAGAAACTCCCAGCGTTTCACTCCCTATCATGCCGCTCAATGTACCAGCAGTCACCGTAGCGGTATTGCTGGTGTCATAGGTCTTTCCAGATACGGTGGTACCACTGATCGATAACGCCTTAGCCGTGATCACACCGTTACTTCCACTGGTCGATGTGCTACCACTGAGATAGTAGTTGGCTGAATCAGCACCGCTGATCCCCATTCCAACGACTGAATAACCGAGCCCTGTACCCACATTCTCTGTTGAGAATGCCCCAGTACCGCTCAGTGAAACTGTGTCACCACTTACCACTCCACTCAAACCAAGATTCAATCCGATCATCGCGGTGCTGCCATCATAGGTCTTGCTGACACCGGAAATGGATGGTGAGACGGTCTTTTGTGTCACTGTATGGGTGCCGGTGAAAGTCACCGTATCGCTGAAATTGCTGCCGGATCTGGTGATATTGGATGAACCGATTGAGTAGTTCCCCACAACAACCTCTCCAGCATTACTGGAGGTGGTATTGAGACTGCCCAACGTAAATTGTGCCGTACCACCAGCACCATCATTCAGAGTGATGGTATTACCGGAAGCACTTCGACTAGTGCCTGCAGTAGCACCACTGCCACCAATCGTGACGACGCTGTTGCCACTGCTATCAAGATATTTTGCACTGGCAACCGTGAATGAAGGGCCTGTCCCATAGGTGGTGCTGACATCACTCACCTCCACCAACAGTTGATCCGCCGGTACGATGGTGTAATCACCATTGGTGTATGAGATATCGTAATTGGTTGCAGTCAGACCCGAAGGCACCAGTACCCCGCTGTAGGCTCCGGCAGCAGTCACCGAGCTGTTGGAGCGGCTGATGCTCAGGGTTCCACCCAACTCGGAATTGGTCTCACCGGCAACAAACCCTGAATAGCTCACACCGGCATAGGAGGAATCACTATCATGGTAGGTCACAAAGTCAGCGTCACTGCTGGCAGCAACTGTCAGCGCCGCCTTGCTGATGGTAGCGCTCAAGCCTGATGTATCTGCCAGTGAGTAATTGGAGGCCAACCCGCCATTGGTACCATCCACCAGTGTATAGGCGGCTGTAGTGGTGCGTACACCCGCACCCTTGCTACTCAAACTACCGGTTGCGGTAATCGACAGTGTCTCGCTACCCACATAATTACTGATTGATCCAACTGTAAAGGTCGCATTGGTTGTACCATCATAGGTGCGGTTTGCAACTGTGGTTCCGCTGACCGAGAGCGCCTTCTGGCTGATGGTTGCCGCTGCATTGGAGGCATTCAGCGTCGGCAGCTGATAGTTGGAGGCCAATCCACCATTGGTGCCATCCACCAACGTAATAGCGCTGATGTAGTTATCTGCAGTACCGGTATCCCCGTCGGCCCCTGCCACATCCTTGCTGTTCGAGGTTGCTCCACTATAGGTCAAGGTCTCGGAACCGACATAACTACCGAGGGTCACCGCATTGGTCAGGTCGGTGCTGCCATCATAAGTCTTGCTGGCGCTGAGACTTACTGTCTTTTTGGTAATGGTCGCATTGACCGTCTTGCTGCTGGCATCGAGAACATAGTCACTCGCTGCCGAGCTGTTGCTACCGGTAATACTGCCAATACTCAATCCACTGACGGTGATGGTGGTCGCATCCGCTACATCCTTGTCATTATAGGATTTTCCGCTGTTGGTTAGGGCGGCACTGCTATCCCCGCCTATCAGGCCACTAAAGCTATAGGTCGGGGTGATATCCGCTGCAGTATCACCATCATAGACCTGACTATAACCACTATTGGTGATGGTCGGCGTCAAGGTGGCTGCGCTGATGGTTACTGGTGCATTGCTGTTATTGAGGGTGGGTAGCTGGTAGTTACTGACCAATCCACCACTGCCATCGGTGGCATCAGTCAGCGTAATGGCATTGATATATTTACTGGAAGTAGCCACATGAGCATCATTGGATGTTGCCCCACTATAGGTCAATGTTTCGCTTCCCACTCCGGTGGTAATTGTGACATCCCCAGTCAGATCGGTACCGCCATCATAGCTCTTGCTGGCACTGAGGCCCACTGTCTTCTTGCTGATCGTTGCATTGACGGTTTTGCTGCTGGAATCCAACACATAATCACTGGCAACCGAACTGTTACTGCCGGTGATGCTGCTGATACTCAATCCACTGATGGTGACGGTGCTGGCGCTCGATACATTGGCACTGTTGTAGTTCTTGCCGGTATTCGACAGACTGGCATCGGTATCTCCGGAAACAAAGCCACTAAAGCTGTAGGTCGGGGTGATATCGGCAGAGGTATCGCCATCATAGCTCTGACTGTAACCGCTATTGGTAATGGTTGGGGTCAGTGTCTTGGCATTAATGGTAACTGCTGCATTGGAACTGTTCAGTGTGGGCAGCTGATAATTGGATGCCAGACCGCCACTGCCATCGGTCGCATTGGCCAGCGTAATCGCATTGATATATTTTCCACTGGTTGCCACATGGGCATTGTTGGCAGTGGCACCACTATAGGTCAGGGTCTCACTCCCTACTCCGGTGGTGATAGTGATATCTCCAGTCAGATCTGTTGTGCCATCGTAAGTTCTGCTGGCACTCAGACTGACTGTCTTGGCAGTGATATTGGCGGTGGTGGTTGTGCTACTACCCAGCGAGTAGTTACCTGCATCGGCACCACCGAGGCTAACACTACTGACATTGATGGTCTTGCCTGTCCCCACATTCACATCGGCAAAGGCGGCAGATTCAGTGACCGTTACAGTATCGCTATTGATCACCCCGGTCAGTGTCTCTGCCACGGTGGCACTGCTGGTTCCATCATAGGTTTTATTGGTGCCTGCATAGCTGATATTCAGTGTCTTGGGATCAATGGTCAGATCACCCGAAACATAGCTGATGCTGTAGTTGCTGGCGGTGAAGCTGCCACCCGTCGCACTGGATGGGACGATTTCACTGCTATAGGTATTGGCATCCTGGGTGGTGGAGCTGTCGTAACTGTTGGTCGAGGTCAGCGTCACACTACCAATGGTCTCGGAATTCTGCAGACCACTGGAGGTAAAGCTGCTACTGCCGAGGGTCAGGGTGTCCCCATAGCTCTTGCTACGATTGGTTGCAGTAACGGTCAGTGAGGCTGCATCAATGGTGGCGTTGACGGTCTTGCTGCTGGAGTCGAGGGTGTAATCGCTCGCTGCCGAGCTGTTGCTACCGGTGATACTGCTGATGCTCAACCCACTGACGGTGATGGTACTGGCGCTGGCCACGTTGGCACTGTTGTAGCTCTTACCGGTATTGGAGAGACTGGCAGCGGTATCTCCCGCAATAAAGCCACTGAAGCTGTAGGTCGGGGTGATATCCGCTGTAGTATCACCATCATAACTCTGGCTGTATCCACTATTGGTGATGGTCGGAGTTAGAGTTGCTGCATTGATGGTGACAGCCGCATTGGAGTTATTCAGTGTAGGCAACTGGTAATTGCTAGCCAGACCACCACTACCATCGGTGGCATCAGCCAGAGTGATCGCATTGATATATTTTCCACTGGTCGCCACATGGGCGTTGCTGGCTGTTGCACCACTGTAGGTCAGGGTCTCACTCCCTACTCCGGTGGTGATGGTCACATCACCTGTCAGATCCGTACTACCATCATAGGTCTTGCTGGCACTGAGGCTGACCGTTTTTGCAGTGACGGTGCCGCTGGGCGATGCCGTTGTGTTTTGCAGCGTATAGTTACCGGAATCAGCACCACTGATCGCAATACTGCTGATATTGACCGTCTGACTTCCCGCATTCACATTGGCAAAAGTGGCACTTTCAGAGAAGGTCACCACATCATTGGTGACAATATCGGATGAACTACCGGTCACGGTTGCCGAACTGCCACCATCATAGGTCTTGCTGGTAACACTATAACTGGCGGTCAATGCCTTCTTGTTGACCGTCAAAGTACCCGCTGTATAAGAGAGACCATATCCCAACTGATCCACCGCACCACTGGGCGTCAGGGTGTGGCTGCCCTGGGTATAATTACCTGAGGTTGAAGTGCTTCCCCCTACCGCTACCGAGGCAGCCGTACTGAAAATTTGCGCCGAGGTATCTCCATTCTGAGTGCTCCCCAGCGTGGTTGACAGTGAAGGGGAAGTTCCATAGGTCACTGTCTCATCATCTGCCGTGATGGTCAGTGTAGGCTGCTCACGATAGATCGCATAAGTACCGCTACTCAATGCCGCATTCGTTGTATGGTAACCCGAAGCACTCTCATCACTGTTGTAACGGAAACGGCCACTGCCTGAACCGACAAAACTGGTGAGCCCGGTGCTACCGGAGATCGAGCCACTGTAGAGGGTAGAACGACCACCAGAGCCTGTGGAGATTGTGGGTGAGCCACTGATGATCAGGTTTCCACCCGACGAGGTACCTGCCGCTGTATTGCTCCCGGCATTCAATACAACTGCACTACTCCCTGTATTGGTGGTGGTGATGTTCTGACTGAGCGTCAGATCACCACTCAAAGTTGAGACAGCAATCGTATTGGCACCAGCGGCAGTGATGCCACTGGTTGAGCTGACTGTGCCAATCGTCAACGCACTGGAGTCGGCATAACTGAGGTTGCCGATACCGGTTGCCGCCAGCGTGGTGACATCATTGCTGGCGTGATCCAGGGTATAGCTGCCACTACCATTCAACAGCAGGTTGGTTGCTGTGAGATAACCACTGGCACCATCAGTGACTGAACCGCTGCCAGTCAGAGTAACGATATTGCTGCCACTGGCTGCCAGAGCTGCATTAAGTGTGATATCTGAACCATAAACAGTTATGGGGCCTGCTACGGTGGTTGCCTTGCTGACGGTGACATTGGTCGAATTGGAAGACTTGCCGATGGTCAGTCCTGAAACCGTACTGGCTATCGTCCAGTCCTTATGGTCATAACTACTGCTGAATGCACTGCCGTTGGACTGAATGGTCAGCGTACCCGAGGTGTTGATGGTGCTTTTCTGGTTGGTGAAGGTATCCGTTTGCAGCGTGATATTACTGCTGGAGCTGGTTACATCACTACCGCTCATGTATCCAAGCACGGTATTGGTAGAGTTACCTGCTCTGAACCCGTCGGTCGTACCTGTAATCGTGATTGCACCACTCGCAGCCAGAATGCGGGAATCGGTAATATCCACACTCACAAATCCTGTACCAGTCCCTGTGATGGAGATTGAACCTGTACCGGTTGCCTGAACCGTGGCTTCGCTACCGGACGTTCCACGAATCTCCACACCCTGCGGATAGGTTTCACCGGAAGCCGATCCGATAATGGTGATATCACCATTGGTGGTTCGAATCATTCCAGACTCATTCAGAGTCACACCGTTACCGTAACTGGTCAATCCATTCGTAGTGGACTGACCATGTATCCGGATATTGCCCGCTGCAGCATTCAAAGTGACACTGGATGCCCCAATCGTTGTATGATCCTGCCCCAAGAGTACACCTTGATTACGGTTGGAAACCGTCATATTTGAGGCATAACCATCCGGGATTCCATCACTGGAGGTTCCACCATTTGAACCATCATCCGCACCACCAGCCAGCGTAATATTACCGCCAGAAGTAACGATGGAGGCACTTTGATCCACATGGATACCACCCGCACTACTGGCATCAGAATCTGCCCAGAAAGTAACATCACCCCCCGTTGTGGTAATTGATTTCGAAGAGGCTAGTTTCAGGTCACCTGAACCTTTCAACAGAACATCTCCATTCGCTCCACCAGATGTGGTGTTCAGATTCTGGCTAACTGTGATATCACCACCATAAACCGTGATTGCCCCAGCAATAGTAATTGCACTATCCAGTGTGACAGTTTGTGTATTGGTAGTCTTGCCAATGGTCAAAGCACCCAAAGTAGAGCCGTAACTGAACCCTGAACTGGATTGGGTAAAGGCACTGGAAAAGCTATTTGACGATGACTGAATGGTCAGTGTTCCGGCACCACCATAACTGCTCGAACCCGTTGAAGGGGTATCATTCTCAATGACCAAGGTACCACCAGAAATGGTGGTTGCACCGGTATAGGTACTGTCAGCCGTCAACGTCACTGTATTGCTGCCTGCCTTGATAACTGCACCAGCGCCGGAAATAATACCTGCATGGGTGACATTATCACTGCGATTGAACTGAACCGTGGCTACATCAACAATATTGCCCGAAACACTACCAGCGGATCCACCAGCACCGATGGAATAAGTACCCTCCGTGACATAGGTATCCCCTGTCAGAGTTTGTGTGCCGGTATAGGAGAGCGTATTTGCCCCCTTCTTGATGACTGTACCTGCCCCGGAAATATTACGATCCAGTGTCATGCTGTCACTACGATCTATCTGTAGTACACCGCTGTTTACAAAACTGTTGGTTCCGGTAAATGAACCTGCAGTGCCAGAAGCACCTATTTGTAGAACACCCTTGGCAGTGCTGACATAACGGTTAGAGCCTGAACTGGTGGTATCTGTTGTCGTATTGCTTAGTGTTGTCGTGCCGGTATAGCTGTTGGTACCGGTAAAAGTGATTTTTGAACTGATATCCAGTTGGTCAAGACCATAACCCACAGCACCTGAACTGGTAGCCAGCCCCATGGAATAGGTGGCACCTGTAGACATATCTGTACCTAGCTGATTACCAGACATATAGGCGGTACCGTTTGTGTGGGAACCGGATGTATCTGCAGCAAAGGTGACATCGTTACCGGATTGGGCCAGCGTCACAAAAAGCGTTTTTGTATAACTGGTATCGTACTGTTGAACTTGGAAGGTTCCGGTATTAGTGGCTGCATCATAATTGGTGTTATAGATGCCCGCCTCTTGCGTCGCACCAGAATGAATGGATTGACCATTTTGCCTTGCTCCTGAAAGACGGGCCAGCACCTCTGCTACAGTCGTGTTACTGGCAATCGTCTGTGCGGATGTGGTCATAAACCCTGAAAACAGCGTGTACTCACCACCAACCACCTCCAAACTACCCGTACCACTGATGTCATAGCCAATGGTTGCATCTTCACCCAGGTAGTACTTCAACGTACCGTTATTGGTAACGCCAGATGTGGTGAGTGCACCTGTTGTACTGCCACTACCAATTTGTAGTGTTCCGGCGCTGATAGTGGTTGCACCGGTGTAGGTATTGTCTGCAGACAGTGTTAACGCACCTGCGCCTGCCTTGGTCAGGGTTGCATTGGTGCCAGAGATCACACCACTGTAGGTACTGCTGCCGGACTGTGTAACCGTCAATCCACGCCCCGTTGCCAATGTGATATTTGAACTACCGGTCAGGCCAGAGGTACTGATGGCAATATCACCGGTTGAGGTATTGGTGGTCGTCAATCCCGCATTTAGCGTTACAGCAGCGCCATAGACGGAAATCGGCCCGGCAATCGACATTGCACTTCCAATCGTTACATCAACATCTGAAGTACCATCAGCACTCGATGCCTTACCAATGGTCAGCCCGGTAATGGAACTAACCAACCCAATATCGGTATCCGTAAAGGCACTACTGAAATCATTTCCATAGGGTTGGATAGCCGCTGTGCCTGAGGTATTGAGTTGCAGCCCATTACCAGAATAGAGGCTTATATTATCCTCCAAAATCGTGATATTACTGGTTGAGCTGGTTACATCGGTACTGGCCTTATAGCCAACAGTAATTCCCTGAATATATGATGCACCGCTATTGGAACCACTGAGGGTAATGGTTCCGGATGAGGCCAATATATTATTATTCAAGGCATACAGATCATAGGCTCCAGTCCCTGTGGCAGAACCTGTGATAGAGACTGTTCCTGTTCCTGTTGCCTCTGTAGTCAATAAATAGGAAGCATTCGCCTGAAGACTGAGACCGAAATTATTTGAACTTGCTCCACTGGCCGTGCCTGTTAAGGAGATATTGCCATCTTTTGTGCGTAACAGAGACGTTGCTACACCAGCGCGCCACGCCTGAATATCCATTCCTGTAGAAATGACATTATCTGACCCTGTTCCTGTCAGAGTGATGTCACCCGTTGTTCCGGCATCAATTGTGGTTCCTTCATAGATTGCAATACCGGAGTTGACGCTCCCTGCTCCAGAAGTGTTTTTACCTGTGAGTGAAATATCACCACCACCGGAGTAGATATTGATATTCGCATTGTGCCCTCCACCGTAGGTGCCCAGCGTAACCCCCCCCGGAGTGGTGCTGCCAGAACTCTGTAGTGCATTCCCGGTAGGCACTTCCGTACCAGAGGCCAATGTAGTGCTGGTACTACCTCCGGCCAAAGTAATGGCTCCACCACCAGAAGCTGTACTGGTATTACCCGCAGTACGATCCGAACTGCTACGACTATCCAATGTGGAGCTATCGTTAATGTAGATATACCCGCCATCCGCGTCACGATCTGACCAGAGTGTGATATCACCTGCATTGGTGATAATCGATGTGCTTGCTGCTTGAGTTATATTACCGCTTGCTTTCAACAGGATATCGGCACCACTGGTAGAACTGGTCAAGTTGGCATTTGCTGCAATATTACCGCCATACACCGTAATCGGCCCGTTAATACTGATACTCGAATCGAGCGTGACATCCTGTGTATTGGCACTATTACCGATCGTTAAACTGGTAATCCCGCTATCAAACACATACGTGCCTGTAGGATTAAACCATGTGGTAAAGCTTGTAGACCCCGATTTTGCTAAAAATGAGACGGCTCCAGTGGTTGTAAAGGTTGATGTACCCGAATAGATACGATGCCGGTCGGCATTAATCGTGATGTTGTTACCTCCACCCGCTGTAATGCCAATGGTTCCATCTAAAATCACTCCACCATCCGTATTAATGGCATTGAACGTAATCGCTCCAGCTGATGTATTTACAGTGGCATCATCTAAGGAGACATCGTATTTATTCGACGCATTGGACGTACCTGTGAGGGTAATATCACCAACTGCATCAATATCTCCTTTGAGCCACATGCCTCTTGTTGCACTAGATGACGTTGATTCGGAAATACCTGTAATCGTCAGCGCACCAGATGAGTTGATTGTTGTTGAACCACCGCTCGCTTGAACCCCCATCAAACCACTGGTGGCGCCATTTCCACTTCGCCCCAGGATGGTAATGTCACCTGACGTAATGGTCTGTATCGTCACGTCTGCTATATCGACGCCATCCAAGCCGGTACTGATCGCGGAACCAGTATCTGCATCCAGAAGGATATTGCCACCTGTGGCAATGATGTTTGCATCAATATCAATAGCTCCGCCATAAACCGTAATTGCACCCGTTGAAGAAATAGCGGAATCGATCGTAATGTTTGTTGTGTTAGTGCTTTTACCAATAGTAACAGCGCCGATGCCATCACCATCCTGATCCCAATTGAACCAAGAGCTGCTCACACTTTGACCGAACACGCTATCCGACGATTCAAGGGTGAATGAGCCAGTGCCATTGATATAAGGCTTGTGACTATCTGCTGCAGTGCTCCAGCTAAATGTTTCTCCCCGGAGGGTCAAGGCACTGCTACCCGCATCGAATGTCAGATAATCCAGATTCAGTTGTCCAGCACCGCTGGCATCACTATCGGCATAGGCATTGATTGCACCATTCGAATTGGTGATCGCATAGCGAGTTGTTGAACCGCTACTGAGATTCCCAGATGCCGACAACAAAATATCTCCTGCTGCAGAACTGGTGATGGCATTGCTGACTGTGACATCACCACCATAAATCGTAATTGCACCAGCAGTATTGATAGCGCTGCTAATCGTTATATTCTGTGTATTAGACGAAGTATACACTGTATCACCACCAACTCCAGTTCCTCCATACGTGCCAATATTAAGACCAGTCAGATTTGCGATACTGTTGATCACCAGCCCACTCAAGCTGTCAGAACCTGTCAAATTGGGCGAGCCACTGCCATTCCAAGTCACAGCAGAGACAAAGCTTTCACCGCTTGGTGGCGCGATGGTAAAGGTACCTGTTGCATCCAGGGTAATGGTTTTGCTGTTATAGGAGAAAGATCCGGCATCACGTACAATAAATGAGATATCTCCAGACCCAGTACTTAAAGTTATATTGTTAAGAGCGCCAATAGATGGATTGCCTGAACTGTTCCCATCATCTGCTGCCAGATAGATATCACCACCACTGGTAGTGATATTTCCGTACAGATCCATACCATTCCAATTATCGGTACCATCTGACATGGAGAGACCATCTCCTACAGTAAGACCATTCCATGTTGTTGTGCCGGAACCACCACCCACCCAAACATGCCCACCATAGGTATTGATGGTACCTACAGCAGTCCCATACGAACTACCACCATCCGATTCACCCCACAGTACAACGTTTAGCGAGTTTCCACTCGAACCACTGATGGTGTTGTTGTTGAAAGTAATCTTGGCTGCTGATTTCAGCGTCAGTGTAGTCGTGTTGCTACCACTTGTTTTTGTAATGTCACTGCTGAGGGTGATATGACCTGTTCCAGAACCTGTAGAGCCATAACTACTGTTATTGGAGTCGGTCGTAACGGTAACATCCGATGTCGCCAGCGCTGAACTGATTGAACTGGCCGCAGAGGAGTCAATGGTGTAATCATAGGGGTCAATCAACCACAGCCCAGCCTTGCCGGAGGTTGAACCAGCATCCACGCTGATATTGTCGATATTGATGGTTGCACCTGAGGTCTCAATTGCACCACCATCCCCACCATTGGGGCCGCCTCTGGCGGTAATTTCACCATGCACCTCAGTGACAGAATCGGTATTGGTGATATCCGACCACAGCACCACCTTGCCGCCATCACCGTTATCAGTGGCACTGGCATCGATGGTGGCCCCTTCATCCATGGTGACGGTGGTGGCCTGGTACATGTCACCACTACCCTGCCAGTCACCACCGACCAACACTTCACCACCGCCAGTAGCACCGCTGGCATCGATTTCCGAGGTAGAGGTGAGGTGGATATCATCACCCTCCAGAATGATTCTGCCCCCCTCACTGCTGAGGCCGGTCGCTTCGATAATGCCGCTGTTGTTGACGGCAGCACGGGTGAGTTGATCGGTTGCGCGTGCAGTAAGAATAACGGCACCGTTATCGGCTTTGATCAGCTGTTTGTTTTCGACCAGTGCGTTGATGGCACCTTGCTCCACTCGCACGGTGATCATGCCATCGCCAGTGAAATCGAGATCAACCTCGTTGGCACCGACCAGTGCAGTAGCGCCATCCGGTGTAGTGATATCCCCTTCGTTTTTGACTACTGGGGCGAGGAAGGCAACACGTCCACCGCTTGGTGTGGTGATCTCGCCCTGATTGAGAACCTCGCCACTGCTGCCACTGAAGCTATAGTTGCCGGCATTGAAGTCGGCGTCGCTGATATCAAGGGTGGAGGCGACCAGTGCACCAACATTAATCTGTGAGCCCTGGCTGAAGACGATACCGGCAGGGTTGACCAGCATGACCTGACCGTTGGCGCTGAGCTGGCCGAGAATTTCTGTGGGGTTCTGGGTGGTGACGCGGTTGAGGGCTACGCTGCTGCTGGAGGGTTGTGAGAAGGTGACGCTGGCTTGACTACCGATATTGAAGCTCTGCCACTCAGCGATCATCCGGTCGCTGTTCTGGGTGACCGCCATGTTGGCACCACTTTGGCTGATAGAGCCACTGCCCGAGGTGATGATGCCACCGGTGGGCAGCTCTTCTGCACCGGGGGCTGCCAGGGTTGCTCCCGGTATCAACGCCAGTGCAGTGGCCAGCAGGTTACGCCTGAACAGCCGCATCATCGGGGTGAAGCCGATACGACTACGCCCCACTTTGGTTCGACCACCCTTCTTCTGCTTGGTAACGATCTCCGCTACCGGCACCCAGAGATTATGGGTTGCATTCCAGACGAGACGGTAGACGTGGTTCATACTATGCCTGTTCTATACCCTGCTGTTGAGTATTGAGTTCACAGGCACATCTACGGATGGCGCACTGACCCCTGTTGTGGCCACTTTACGAGTGAGGTCCCCCTGATAATCGCTATACATATTCCCCCGGCAGACCAGCTGTTTCGCAACAGTAGCCCCCCTATGACTTAATTGTTACGAGATTGACACAAGTGATTTATGTCAATTATAGCTAAAACCGAGTAAAAAAGTATGTTTTGTAGATATTTTTTTCTAATAACGCAGATTGAATAGGTGAATATATCTGACGGCTAAAATAGTCGGTTCAGATACAGAAATAGTACTTTGAGGAGGGGGGCACAATTTATGAAAGCAAACACCCTGCTGAAACACTACACCAGTTTGCAGCCGTATAGCGGGAATTTGGAATCTACACTCATCAAATGCAGTTTATTGCAGATGCCTTGTGCAATCAGCATCCGATCAAACGGATCTTTATGGTGAAAAGGGAGCTCCTTCAACAACAGCGCGTCATCAGGAGAAAAGTCGAGCAGTTCAAAACCGCTCTCCAGTGCAATTTGAACAGGATCGAAAAGAATATTCAATTTACCGATGGAGTGCTTGATCATCAACTCAGCAATGGTGATAGAGCTGACAAAGATGGTATTGGTTGGCAACTCCAGTCGACTTCTGAATTTTTCACTCAATTTCTCCGGTTCAGCGATTGACCAGAGAAACATATGGGTATCGAGCAGGATTTTCACTCAGAGTCACCATAAAACATTTCGTTTATCTCAGGATCATCCTCGAATAGCTCATCTGGTACAGAGAATTTTCCTGTCAACACCCCCAATGTTCGACTCTTTTCCTGTTGGTGTGGAACAAGATCAACCAATGGGAGGTTGTTCTTTGAAATTACCACCTTTTCACCATGATAGGCACGATCAACCAGTTGCGACAGATTGGTTTTTGCTTCTGAAATATTGACTTGCATGATGCATATCTCCTGATGTATGGGTCTATTATACCAAATCAGACCAAGTAGACCAGGGTTTTGAGTGAGCAATCCTTGGCTAGTGTAGTATCCTGAACTAAGAGTGGATATTTCCGCTCTTAGTTCAGGATACTACACTAGAACCAGAACATTGCCTGCAGCCAGAATCGACTCTGGTCACTGGTACCATCATTATCGAGGTTGTTGCTATCCCGTCCCGGATTACTCCCCAATTTGGTCGCTAACACTCCCTTGAGCATATATTGGTTCTGCTGCGTCAGGGTGACGCCCACTCCTGCCCCCTGCAGGTTGTAGCTGTTTCTGCCGGTAGCGTTGGTGATGGCAACATCGTAGGGATCTTTGCTCAGCTTGATGTGGCCCGCATCGTAGAAACCGGTTAGCTGAATGCGTCCCACCTCGGTGATCTCCGGCCAGTCATAGCGCAGCTCCATACTGAGACGGCATCCACTGTCACCACTCCCTTCGCTACCGGGGTACGCACGAATACCGGAAGAGCCGCCCAAACTGAAGTTCTCGGAGGAGTCGAGGTTTTTGTGGGCCAGTTGCCCGTTGAGGCTGGCGTAGAGGTTGAACTGCCCCGGCAGTTTTTGCAGGCGACTGAGGCTGTAGGTCACCTTGCTGTAGCTGCCATGGGTTTTGTAGCCGGAGGCATCACTGGAGAGGTCACTGGCGTTGCCGGAGAGGTCGAGATCGCCAGCGGTGAGTGCAAGGCTCCAGTTGTTCATACCGCCACCCATATGACGATCCAGCTTGTCACCAGAGAGAGTGACTGCCCCGACCTTCTTGCCCTTGTCCTTGAGCTCTCCACTACTGCTGTCATCGACCAGATGCTGGTCAGTGTAGCTGGTGGCGAGGTTGATATTTTCAGTCCGACTACGGATCAGTGGCAGTGTAAGAGTTACAGTTTTGGTGCTTGAGGTACCCTTCAGTCCTGCCGCCAGCCCTGCTGCAGTGAGTACCTCATAGGCCATATCGGAGTAGTTGAAGCTCAACTTTGTGCCCTCGAATCCGATAGGGGTAGAGTAGCCGAGCTGCCGGGTGTCACTGCCACTACTGTGGATCAGCATCAGGGTGCCCTGATCGCCACCACCAGTCGGGTTGTTGAGCTGCACAGATAAATTGGCCTGGTTTCTGCCAGTACTGAGACTGCCATAGTTGTCGATCCAGGCGGAGGTGGTGGTGAGTTCGCTCTCGTCAACGGTGATGATGACACGCGTCTCACCAGCCTTGTCACCCGGCTCCATTCGCGCGCTGGTGGTGATGCCGGGAAGGTCATTGAGCAGCAGGATGGTACGGTCCAGTTCAGACTCCTTGAGCGGCTCACCCGCTGGAATCATCTGTTCAGCATAGCTCTGAATACGTTGCGGTTGAGTACGCTGAAAAGTGCCGGATGCAGCCTCTACCCTGAACGGCTGCTGTTCGCTGAGTCGCCCCACCAGAATAGCAATCTCGATGGTGCCACTGGTCACATCCTGACGCGGCAGATAGGCGCGGGTGAGCAGCCACCCCTGCTGTTTGAAGTGGTCGGTAACGCGGTTGGTGAGCTGCTGCAGCGCCTGAAAATCGAGTTCACGATTGAGTCCGTCGGCAACCAACTGGTCCAGCTCTTTGATTGGAATCTGTTGTTGATCTCCGCTAAAGCGGATCTCCCTGACCAGAATAGTCTGCCCCGGTCCGATCTCCAGCGGTGGCGGGAGCGCTTCCGGTTCCAGCTCCGGTAACTGTTGTGGAGCAGTCGGAACCCCCTGTTGCTGTTGTTCTTGCAGCAAGCTACCGGCATCAACTGCGAATACCTGAGAATGAGAGAGCATCAGTGCAAGCACAGTGACCAGTCGGGTCATTTGCGTCTGCTTTTTGGTAGCTGATCTCAAAACTCTTCTCGCATATTTCCAACCTACAGGTTTATATTATTTAACTAAATATTTGTTTTTATTTAAATAAAAACAAACCTAAAATCCAGCACCAAAGAATTGGTGCGTAGATATCATTAAAGAAACCACCCAGAAACGGAACAAAAAATTGATTTTACCGATTAAAATACTGTACGCAATGACGTTGTATTTACCCGTCGTACAGACAGGATTAGATATTTAGAATAACGAATTGAAGCAACAAGGATTACAGGATGGTTTTATTTTTCAGAAACCAATGCATTTTTCTCAACTTGCACCTGAGTCAACAGTTTGAAGGTTACTCCCGTTCCTCAATCCACGCCATCTGGATCGCCTCCAGCACCTTCTCTCCACCACGATCTGGATCATCACTGAATCCCTCCAGTGCAACCACCCAGTTGTGCAGATCAAGAAAGTTGACAGTAAGCGGATCGGTATCCGGATAGGCTTCGTCCAGTTCAATGGCGATATCGAGTACATCGGTCCAACGTAGATCCATGGAGAGCTCCTAGTGGTTTTCGGAAACCATATTGATGGTGTACTTGGGAATTTCGACCACCAGATCTTCCTCCCCTACCTCGGCCTGGCAGCTGAGACGAGAGTCGGGATCAAGTCCCCACGCCTTGTCGAGCAGATCATCCTCCACCTCGTCACTCTCCTCCATGGAGTAGAACCCTTCACGGATGTAGCAGTGGCAGGTGGTGCAGGCACAGCTCTTCTCACAGGCGTGTTCAAGGTGGATGTCGTTGGCGAGCAACGCATCCAGTACAGTGGTGCCTGATTCGACATCAAAGGCCGCTCCTTCTGGACAGAGCTCTTCATGAGGCAGTACGATTACTTGGGTCACTGTTTGATCTCCTCAACACTTTTACCGGAGAGCGCTTGCTGCACCGACTGATCCATACGACGTGCAGCGTAAAACTCGCTGTCACGGTTGATCTGTTCAATCTTCTTCTCAATGACGCGGGTCTCTTCAGTATTGGCAATCTCTTTCAACTCTTCGATCATCTGCATCAATTTGCCCAGTTCGGCCGCATTGAGTAGTGCCTCCCCATCCTTATTGATGGCTGATTCCATCGCCTCAATGGTACGTCGGGCCTCAACCTGCTGTTCACGCAACATGCGGGCATCTCGATCTGATGCTGCATAGGTGTAAGAGTCCTTGAGCATCCCCTCCACTTCGCCATCACTGAGCCCATAGGAGGGTTTGACGGTGATCTCGGCCTGCACGCCGCTGGTCTCTTCACGCGCGGAGACAGAGAGCAGACCATCGGCATCAACCTGGAAGGTGACACGAATACGGGCCGCACCAGCCACCATCGGCGGGATACCGCGCAGTTCAAAACGGGCCAGTGAGCGGTTGTCTTCGACCATCTCCCGCTCCCCCTGCACCACGTGAACCGCCATCGCTGTTTGGCCATCCTTGAAGGTGGTGAACTCCTGGGCACGGGCGACCGGGATGGTGGTGTTGCGAGGAATCAACACCTCGCTCATACCCCCCATGATCTCCAGCCCAAGTGAAAGTGGGGTTACATCCAATAGCAGCAGTTCACCATCCTTCTTGTTGCCGATCAGGATATCAGCCTGGATGGCGGCTCCGATGGCGACCACCCGCTCCGGATCGATCCCCTGCAGTGGCGCACGACTGAAAAAGCTTTCGACCTGCTCCGCCACCAGAGGTACGCGGGTGGAGCCACCCACCAGTACCACTTCGTTGACTTCATTCTTCTCGATATTGGCATCACGCAGAGCACGGCGCACGATACGCAGGGTCTTCTGTACCACCGGCTGAATCATTTCGTTGAGCTGCTCCAGCGTCAACACCCCCTGCCAACTGTGGCTATCGAAGCGAAGCTCCAGGGTAATTTCACGGTTGGTAGTGAGTCGTTCCTTGGCACTACGTGCCTCGCTCAACAGATATTTGAGCTGCGAGGGATTCTCTTCCAGTAACGCGTCAATGCCCAGTTGCTGCCCCATCCACTGTGCAATGGCGTGATCCATATCATCACCACCCAACACGGCATCACCCCCAGTAGAGAGTACCTCAAAGACCCCTTTGGTAAGGCGCAGAATGGAGATATCGAAGGTGCCACCACCAAAATCGTAGATGGCGTGAATCCCCTCCGGTTGGCTATCCAGCCCATAGGCCACTGCAGCAGCAGTCGGTTCATTGAGCAGACGCAATACATTCATTCCCGCCAACTTCGCTGCATCCTTGGTGGCTTGGCGCTGGGCATCATCAAAGTAGGCAGGGACGGTGATCACTACCCCCTCCAACTCACCACCCAGGGTATCGACCGCACGTTGCTGCAGCACCTTGAGGATCTCGGCGGAGACTTCAATCGGTGTTACGGCACCAGCTACGGTCTCAATCCTGGGAACAGTGCTTTCACTCTCCGCAAATTGGTAGGGAGACTGGCCCGGTATTGCTGCCAACTCTTCTGCACTCTTGCCGATGATGCGCTTGACCGAGGCCAGTGTGTTGAGCGGGTCTTCAACTGCTGCTGCTTGTGCAGCCTGTCCGACAACCGCGAGGCTCTCTCCACTCTGGTAACGAACAACAGAGGGGAGGATATGTGCTCCATCACTGTCTGGCAGTGTCTCAGCCACCCCACTACGTACTGATGCAATCAGTGAGTTGGTGGTTCCCAGATCGATGCCAGCAGCAAGATGGTGTTGGTGTGGTGCAGCCGATTGTCCCGGCTCAGCTATCTGTAAAAGCGCCATAATTCAGTAGATCTTCAAATGATATAAATGTCAGGTATCGGTCAAATCAGATCATCGACCATCGCCTCGGACTGATGCGCCAGACGGTAGAAGAACTGCATCTGCTGGACGGTGACCCAGGCGGCATCAGTGTCATCTTCCCACTCTTTTGCGAAGCGTGCGCCATAGGTCGTGATCCGCCTCTGCATCTGCTCTGCAAAATTTTCCAGCGCCGCAATGGGATCGGCGGCCTGCTGCGCAGCTTCCATCTCTTCACGCAGCGCCATCTGCTCCATCAGAAACTCAGGGTCACGTACCGTTTGGCTATCCGTACCCAGATCAACGCCGACCAACTCCAGCATGTAACGGGCACGTGCAATCGGATCGCGCAGCACACGATTGCCTTCATTGATGTGTGAGGCCATCTGCAACGAGACACGACGCTCCTGCTCTGATGCGTTGGCATACCGGTCCGGATGGTACTGCTGCTGCAGTTTGCGGTAGGTCTCTGCCAGATTGGCGCGATCTACCTGGTAACTGATCGGTAGATCAAACAACTCAAAGTAGTCGGTGGTCAGTTCCATCGAAACTATACGTTGAAGCTCTCACCACAGCCACAGCTGTTCTTGACGTTTGGGTTGTTGAATTTGAACCCTTCGTTGAGCCCCTCTTTACCGTAATCGAGTTCGGTACCATCGAGATAGACCAGGCTCTTGGGATCAACAATCACCTTCACTCCTTCACATTCAAAGATCTGGTCTTCCTCTTCTGTCTCATCGACAAATTCCAGAATATATGCCATGCCGGAGCAGCCGGAGGTCTTTACTCCGAGACGGAGACCAATACCGGAACCACGGTTATCGAGAAAGGCTTTGACCCGCTCTGCTGCAGGCGCTGTCATTGTGATTGCCATCGCTGAATTCCTTTAATCTTAGTGCGCTGCCCACTGCACGGTGGAGAGGTCGATGCCATCCTTGTACATATCCCACAGTGGTGAAAGTTCACGCAGTTTCTCCACCTTCTCTTTGGTCAGCTTGACCGCCTCATCCACCTCTTCCTCGGTGGTGAAACGACCAAAGGTAAAACGGATCGAGCTGTGAGCCAG